>CAZAJU010000125.1:0-5212 GCA_964485455.1 uncultured Tissierella sp. | reverse complement strand
TTTCAATTTATCTCCTCCTAAGTATTGGATATTTGCGATTCATCGCAGAATTTTTTAATAATTCGAGTATAACACATAATAACTTCGCACTACATAGTAGTATATCAGAAAACTTTTTTTTTGCATAGTCTCAATATTGGAAATTTTTTAGTACAAAAAAGTGCTTTCTATCTAATGTTTATAAATTCAAAATTCCAATATCACCCCTGTATTGTGCTCCTTCAAAATAAATATTATTCAAGTTTCTATAAATTAGGGTTCTAGCTTGATCTAAGTTTTCCCCAAGGGAAGTAACAGATAGTACTCTGCCTCCATTAGTCTCCAAATTATTGTTATTAAATCTCGTTCCATTATGGAATATAATTATATCCTTGTCTAATTCATTAATATTTATCCCATATCCTTTTTCGTAGTTAGATGGGTATCCTTTTGAAGTCATGACTACAGTAAGGCATGGTCTTTCATCCCAAGTAAGATCTGAACTTTCAATAGTTCCATCAATAGTTTTTTGGAATAAATCCACAATATCACTCTTTAACCTTGGCATCAACACTTCAGTCTCGGGATCTCCAAATCTTGCATTGAACTCTAAGACCTTAGGTTCATTATCAACTATCATAAAGCCAATAAATAATATGCCTTTAAAATTCATATTTTCAGATTTTAAACCGCGACTAATGTTCTTAAGCACACTATCCTCAATCTTTTGATTTAGTTCCTTAGTAAATAAAGGACTTGGTGAATAACAGCCTACCCCACCTGTATTTGGACCTAAATCATTATCAAAAATCTTCTTATAATCCTTGGCGCTTTCCATAGGTATAATCTTATCTCCTGATACAAAGCATAGAAGTGAAGCCTCTATACCGTCTAGAAACTCCTCTATAACAACCTTATTTCCTTCATCTCCAAAAACTCTTTCCTCTAATATATTCTTAAGCGTAGATTCAGCTTCATCCTTAGTTTGACAAATCACAACGCCCTTACCAAGGCAAAGTCCATCAGCTTTTATAACTAGGGGATAGGAAAACTCTTCAAGACCATTAAGAGCCTCATTTATTTCTGTAAAGCTTTTGTAGCGAGCAGTTGGAACATTATACTTCTCCATAAAATGCTTTGAGAACTCCTTGCTTCCCTCAAGCTGAGCACAGAATTTATCTGGTCCAAATATTTTTAATCCATGGGCTTCGAATACATCTACTATTCCAAGAACTAGCGGGTCTTCAGGTCCTACTATAGTAAGGTCTATTTTGTTATAGTATGCAAACTCCAAAAGTTTATCTATATCATTGGCTTTAATATCGATATTTTCTGCTACTAGGCTGGTACCTCCATTTCCTGGAGCGCAGTATATCTTCTCAACCTTATTAGATTGGGCAATTTTCCAGCATAAAGCATGCTCCCTGCCTCCACTACCTATAACTAAAACTTTCATAATATCCTCCTCGATTAAATCAGGTAACAGGGAATAAGGAATATGGAATAGTTTTTAAATTCTAGCCTTTAAAGCTTAAACCCGTAGGAACAAAAGTAACCGACCCCTTTGTTCTTTCCCTCTTACCTCTTACCTCTTACTTATCTTCCTAGTGTTTAAAGTGTCTTATTCCCGTAAATATCATGGAAATGCCCAACTTATTGGCCGCCTCTATTACATCATTATCCTTTACGGAGCCACCTGGTTGGATGATTGCAGCTATTCCAGCTTTTCCAAGGGCTTCAATGGAATCGCTGAATGGAAAGAATCCATCAGATGCTATTACGCTTCCTTTAACCTTTTCTCCTGCTCTTTCTATAGCTTCTTCTACAGCCCAGAACCTATTCACCTCTCCAAGGCCGATTCCTATTGTACCTTTTTCCTTTGCAATTACTACTCCATTGGAGTTTATATTTTTAGCTGCTTTCCAAGCAAAGATTAGATCTTCCATTTCATCTTCTGTAGGAATTTTATCAGTAACCACTTGAAGATTTTCTTCATTAAATAATTGGGTATCCCTATTTTGTAATAAGAGACCACCAAGAACCTTTTTCAAATCATATTCAGGGTATTGATTGTCCATTATATTCTCAATTTGAAGGATTCGGATATTCTTCTTTTGCTTTAGAATTTCAAGAGCATCAGCACTAAAAGAAGGTGCCATAACTATTTCTATAAAAATGCTATTAATCTTTTCTGCAACTTTACTATCTACTTCTCTATTAATAGCAAGTACTCCACCAAATATGGATTCCGGGTCGCATTCATAGGCTCTAGTATAGGCTTCAGATATCTCCTTACCACTTCCAATTCCACAAGGGTTAGTATGTTTAACAGCTACAACAGTAGGCTCTGAAAATTCCTTTAGTATCTTTAATGCTCCGTTAGCATCATTTATATTGTTAAAGGATAACTCCTTACCATGTAGTTGGTTTGCACCTGCTAGTGTCCCGGAAAGCTTCCCAGTTTCACTATAGAAGGCTGCATTTTGATGAGGATTCTCACCATATCTAAGCTCTTGAGTATGCTTAAATGGAAGTGCCATATATTTTGGGAATTCCACATTGTTTATTTTGTTGAAATATGCTGAGATCATGCCATCATAATATGCTGTATAGTTAAATACCTTACCAGCTAAGTATTCCTTAGTCTTAAGGCTAACATCACCATCTTTAAGCTCATCCAATACTTTTGAATAATCAGATGGGTCTACAATCACTATTACATCCTGATAATTCTTTGCAGCAGCCCTTATCATAGAAGGTCCCCCGATATCGATATTCTCTATAATCTCCTCGTGGGTTACTCCCTCTCTTTTTATGGTTTCCTCAAAGGGATAAAGATTATTTACTACCATATCTATGGCTTGGATTTCCATCTCTTTAACTTTCTCTACATGCTCATCATTATCCCTTCTATATAAAAGCCCACCATGAATAAAAGGATTTAATGTCTTTACACGTCCATCCAGCATTTCTGGAAAGTTGGTTACCTCTTCTACTTCTAGTACTTTTACTCCAGCATCCTTTAAAACCTTTGAAGTACCTCCAGTAGAAATAATTTCCCAATCAAGCCTTACAAGCTCCTTTACAAATTCTACTATTCCGTCCTTGTAGAAAACACTTATCAATGCTCTTCTCATCTAATCCCTCCTATCAATAAAAACTCTTCTTCCCTCTATTTTCAACTTATTGTCACAAAAAAGCCTCACTGCTTCAGGTAACAATCTATGCTCCACCTCTAAAACCCTTTTTTGTAGTGTCTCAACTGTATCATCGGATTTAACTTCAACAACATCCTGAAGTATTATAGGCCCTGTATCTGTACCCTCATCTACAAAATGAACCGTAGCTCCAGTGATTTTTACTCCATACTCTAGAACTTTTTCATGAACTTTTTCACCATAATATCCTTTACCACAAAAGCTTGGAATTAGAGATGGGTGGATATTCATAATATATTTAAAACTCTCAATAAACTCCTTGGATAGAACCTTAAGATATCCTGCCAATACTATAAGCTCAATACCCCTACTCTTAAATTCTTGAATTAATGCTCTATTATAGTCCTCCATTGAAGCAAAAAGCTTTGGATCTATAAACATATTTTCAATGCCTTTAGATTCCGCTCTTTTAAGCCCATAAGCATCTCTTTTATTTGATATTACAAGGTTCACTTCACCATTAATAGAGTTGTTTTTAGTATTGTCGATAATAGTCTGAAGATTTGTGCCACCTCCAGATATTAAAACTCCAATCTTTATTCGTGGCATAAAACCACTTCCTTGTTGCCCTTTCTTATTTCTCCAAGTTCATATACCTTTTCATTTCTTTGTGCAAAGAAGTTTTTAACAGCACCTAAGTCATCTTTTGAGATTACCAAAACCATTCCTACACCCATGTTAAAGGTTCCATACATTTCATCTAACTCAATATTCCCCCACTTTTGAAGAAGGTTGAATATTGTTGGTGTGTCGATAACCTTTGGGTTTATATGGGCGGATAAATCTTCAGGAAGCATTCTTGGAATATTTTCATAGAATCCTCCACCTGTAATATGACTTAATCCTTTAATATTAAAGTTATCAACCAAATCACAAACTGGATTTGCATATATTCTTGTAGGCTTTATAAGCTCTTCTCCTATAGTAGTTCCAAGTTCCTCGACAAATGTATCTACATTCATATTTTCCTTTTCAAACACGATCTTTCTAACAAGGGAATAACCATTACTGTGAATTCCTGATGATGGTAATCCTAATATTACATCTGCTTCTTGGATTGTTGAGCCATTGATTATCTTACTCTTATCCACTACTCCAACACAAAAACCTGCCACATCGTATTCATCCTCTGCATAAAAACCAGGCATCTCAGCAGTTTCCCCACCTATTAGGGCACAGCCTGCCTTAATACATCCATTGGATACTCCTTCAACTATACTTGCCATCTTCTCAGGAACCAGCTTTCCTGTTGCAATATAGTCAAGAAATATAAGGGGTTTTGCACCCTGGCATAGGATGTCGTTGGCACACATAGCTACTGCATCCTCACCTATGGTATCATGCTTATCCATTAAAAAAGCAATTCTAAGCTTAGTACCTACTCCATCTGTACCAGAGACTAAAACTGGTTCCTTATATTTAGCAGTATCTAGTTGAAAAAGTCCAGAAAATCCGCCAATATCAGAAAGCACACCAGGTATATGAGTCTTTTTTATTAAGCCCTTTATCATTTGTACCTCTTTATATCCTGCTTCCTTATCTACTCCAGCATCCTTATATGTTAAACTCATTTTCATCCTCCTTATTAATTCAATGAACAGTGAATAGTGAACAATGGCTAGGGTCTAGCTTAAAAGTTTTTATGTTTTAGTTGTTCGTTATTCGTTGTTCACTGTTCACTGTTAGTTGTTCACTATTCCCTCTTACTTCCAATTTAGTTCTGAGTCTATCTTCTTGATCTCCTCAGCCTGTTCTATCTTGTATTCCTTAAACTTTTGTCTTAACTCTGGATACTTAGTTGAAAGGATTTGAACTGCCAATAGTCCTGCATTTTCACCACCATCGATTGCCACTGTTGCTACAGGTACTCCCTTAGGCATTTGAACCACTGATAATAATGAGTCTAGTCCGTCCATTGTTGATGACTTCGCTGGTATTCCTATTACTGGAAGCGGGGATACTCCTGCTAATACTCCTGCTAAATGTGCTGCCTTTCCAGCTATGGCTATGATTAC
>CAZAJU010000124.1:0-5283 GCA_964485455.1 uncultured Tissierella sp. | reverse complement strand
TTTATAAAAGTGAAAATTACTATAGTTAATAGAACGGAGAGCTGACTACATGCAATCAAAAGTTAAATCTGCAACTGAAGTAATGGATGAACTAGAGGTAATTAAAGTTAGTGAAGGAACTGAATACCTAGTAATGTATACGTTATCCGCACTAATAATGCTTTCATCACTTTTTTTTAATAGCCCTAAAGAAATTTATAGCGGCATAATTAAAATTTTAGTTGAACCTAGTGTAC
This sequence comes from uncultured Tissierella sp., assembly GCA_964485455.1. Lineage (GTDB taxonomy): Bacteria > Bacillota > Clostridia > Tissierellales > Tissierellaceae > Tissierella_B. The sequence goes on along the minus strand of CAZAJU010000124.1, from coordinate 5,047 downwards.
TTGTTTCAGATTACATGTTTGTGGCTAACATTGGAGCAGCTTTTTTTAATGCTGGGATTTTAATGATTATAACTCTTACAATCGCTAAATTTGAAGGTGTAATTATGTCCGGACCGACTATAGCTGCAGTATTTACTGTTGGAGGCTTTGCTCTTTTTGGGAAAAACCTTTATAATATTTGGTCTATCATGCTTGGAGTTTATTTGTATTCACTTTTTAAGAAAGAGCCTTTTAATAAATATATCTTGATGGCTGCATTTGGTACTGCTTTAGCACCCCTTGTTAGCCAGATTACATATGGTTTTGGCCTTCCACTAATTATAGGAATCATCGCAGGTAATTTAATTGGTATTATGACAGGATTTTTTATTCCACCATTAGCAAGCCATTTTGTTAATTTTCATCAAGGTTTTAATTTATACAACATTGGTTTTACTGCTGGAATAGTTGGCACTATTTTTATGGCGTTTTTTAGATCTTTCGATTTGGAAATAGAAACAAGACTACTGATAGTAGAAGGATATAACACTATCCTTGCCATCTATTTAACTATTCTTTTTGTTGCAATGATCATAATTGGGTTTTATTATAACAATTGTTCTTTTAAAGGACTACTTAAGCTTATGGAGCGTAAAGGGAAGTTGGGCGAAGATTTTGTATTATTAAATGGATTTGGAATAAGCTTTATAAACATGGGAATCCTAGGCTTAATTTCGATAATTTATGTTATTATGGTTGATGGACCTATAAATGGACCTATTATAGGAGGAATATTTACAGTAGCAGGATTTGGTGGTTTTGGAAAGCATCCCAAAAATGTTATTCCCATAATGACTGGGGTATTTTTAGGAGCCAATCTCATGAAGTGGGAGTTAAATTCAACCGGAACACTACTAGCTGCACTGTTCGGGACAACGCTTTCCCCTGTGGCTGGGGAATATGGTTGGAAAAGTGGAATACTTGCCGGATTTTTTCATATAGCTATGGTTATGAATGTTGGTTCTCTTCACGGTGGGATTAATCTGTATAATAATGGCTTTTCAGGTGGTCTAGTTGCCGCTATATTAGTTCCCATTTTAAATTCTCTTAGAAGAACTAAATAATATGATAAGATGATTATTAGGACAAGGATATGTTTTTTAAATCATGTGAAATCAAGAGAGTGGATTGAAATTTGTTTAAGGGAGGTTGGTTAGATTTATGAAAGATAGTAATAAAAATTACGAACAAAATGAAAATCTAGCAAAAGAAAACATAGTATCAGATGAACAGTTAGAGCAGGTAACAGGAGGATTTACGCTTTGGGATTCGTGTAGAGGAAGTTATGATAGAGGAACTTGCTGGGGACTATTTGCACCATGCATCCCATGTGCTTGTGGCCATCTTAAAATAACTAAGACAGACAAAGAAGTTGTTGATAAATATACTGATAGACAATATTATACAGTATCCTGTGGTAAGGGTTGTTTCACTGGTGTAGGGGAGAGTTTTACAGAACACCATTAGTAATGCCTTATAGGAACTTATCAGTGAATAAAGCATCTGAAAAATGCAGATGCCTTATTCACTAATGCAAATATCATATGCTTGATGAATGATTCCGTAATCCTGACTACCCTGTACTGTTGCTAACATCTTTAAAATTACCTACCCTTTTACGAATACGTATTTCTCATGATTGGAAAGATCCTCGGAATAAGTAAACCCAAGTTCATGGAAATCCTTGATTCCATTCAGGTCAGAAATGTTATTCTCTGCCATAAACCGCACCATTCCACCTCGAGCCATTTTGGCTAAAGTTCCCTTTTGATTCACTTTCCCACCCACGAGCTCCCCAAACTCAATTGTTATAAATCTATCCTTTGATGTTATATACTTCTCAATGCATTGGGAGTATTCCTTTGAAGCCAAGTTAATGATTATCCGGTCATCATCCGCTAGACACTGATACAAAGAGTCTCCCCAGAAACTATATAAATCCTTAAACCCATTCACAGATAGCTTTGCTTGCATTTCCAACCTGTATGGTGTTACCCCGTCAAAGGGCTTCAATATTCCATAGAATCCAGATAGAATACGCAAATGGTCTGATATATAGGAAAGAGCATCTTTAGTAAAGACTCCTGGTGCCATACGCTGAAACTGCAACCCTTCATAGGCTATGATAGCTGGTGTTAAACTACGGGCTAAATCCATATTTTTATATCGCTCATAGTTTAACTCTGCTAATTTGTCATTGCATTTCCACAAGGCTTTTGCCTCTGACAATGACAAGGATTGTATTTTACGCATCAAAATTATAGTATGGTCAATAAATTCAGGTATTCCTCTAACCTCAAAGGAATCCGTATCCACCTTCATCTTCTTAGCTGGAGATATAATAATCTTCATATCTTATAATCCCCTAGCATATATGCCAAATTCTCAGCTAACTGTATGCAAGTAAATTCATAATCGGAAAGCAATACAAATTGGAGTTTATTCTGATCTAACAAACAAAATTCTGATGTTTTTGCTCCTATATCAAACATTATCCGTCCTCCTGTTAATATTAAAAGAAATTATTATTTTAACACCCAATGTTGGTACATTTTTGTATACACGTTTTAGCAATAAGTTTTTTCTTGTGGTTGTTATTTAATTACTCGCACTCTTCAAACCTATTAACTAACTTTCCATCTACTTCTACTTGTTCCAAAAACATTGACAATGGTCTAACCCAGATACCTCTCTCTCCATATAAAGCTTGATATACAACAAGGTCCTCTAAGGTTTCAGAGTGCTTTGCTAAGTAAAGTACAAAATACTCTTTCCCTTTAAAGTGCCGGTATTTCTTTCCTGTTTTTATAGTACCTTTATTGCCCATATTCTTCACTCCTTTAAGCATAGATAAAAATATATTCACTTTCATAAACTTTTTCTCTATGTATTGATAGGATATTCAATCTTTTCTTTTCATTGTATATCAACACATGTCTCTGCTTCAAGAAGTTTCACTTGTTGGATGTAATAATATAATTAAGGTTAAAACACATTCAATTAGATTCTAAGCTTAAATCATATGAAATATTTGCTGATGATTTCTTACCAAATTCTCCTGCCCATTCAAAAGCCCTTTTAGCTATAATAACTGCAATAATTTCATTAATAACAGCTGCAGCGGCAATGGTTCCTTGAATTATTGATGCAGAGGCTGGATCAAATGAATTTATCATTGAAACCGAAATCCCTGTAAAAACCAGCGAAACACCGGAGTGTGGCAATAGTGTAAAGCCTAAATACTTTTGTACAGTTTCCGGTAATCCCGTCAATTTTGCTCCAAAATAAGCTCCAAAATATTTACCCATAGCCCTTGATACAATATATGTAGCTGTAAAAATTCCTGCACCTAGAATCAAATGATAATCTAGGGGTGCTCCTAGATTTAGGATTACAGTAATCATAGATACTTCTAAGATTGGGTTAAATCCATTCATTATTTCTAATAACCTTTCCTCTGATACCATATTTGCAAAAGTAGCAGAAAAACCCATTCCTATTAGAATAAAGTTCAACATTGGCTCTTCTAAAATTAAGTTATTAAACACTAAGCCTACACTTGATACTAACAACATAAGCATAACTGTAATTATTAAGGTTGTACTTTTAGAACGTTGTTCTTTAAGAACATTTCCTCCAAATATGCCTACTACAACTCCGATAGCAATTGGCAATAATATCATTATTGCCAGTGTTAGATGCAGTGGTAATGATTTTCCTGAATTGGCAGCACCTATAAAACTTATAATGCTAAAGAAGACAATAATCGCAACAATGTCATCAAGAACTGCCATAGGAATTAAAGCCTTTGTCACTGGGCCACCTGTTTTAAACTCCTTAACTATTGATAAAGCAGGAGCAGGTGCAGTTGCCAGCGCAATTCCTCCAAAGATAAACGCTATATATATAGGTGTTCCAGTGAAATAAAAGATTAATCCAAAAAATAAGCTTACTACTAAAAAAGTCCCTATAGATTGGATAATAGTTGTTATAACGATTTGCTTTCCAGATTTTTTTAGTTCCTTAAATACAAGCTCTGTACCAATCATAAAACCCATACTACACTCGAAAATGTTTAATATTGTTCCATACCAGCTTGTATTTAAGATACTGTCACTTATTAAGCCCATGGCATGAGGGCCTAAAACCATTCCCGTTATAAGCCACCCTAAAATTGCAGGGAGCTTGACCTTTGATACGAGTTTGCCCATAAAAAATGCTATGGAAATTGTTATTAAAAGCTTTGATACTGATATAATCATTATTTGTTTTCCTCCTTGGCTATTCCATAAAAGATAATTTTTAATAGTTTACTTAATTTAAGCTCATGCTCATCAAATAATTTTCTAAAATCCCCATAAGCAATATTTTGAAAGTAATGGTTAAATGATTCTTGAAACATAAGAAAAAACTCTACTGCTTCTTCTCTGCTAACATCACTTTTTAGTTCCACATTTTGAAGAACTTTCTGATAAAAATCGATGTTAAATCTATCTAATTCAGCTTTAATTTCCTTTATTTGTTCCACTAAGTGCTTAGGTGGCTGCAATAAAGCATAAAAAAATATATTGCTACAATCAGGATTTTCTTTAAAGAACTGATGGCGTATATCAATATATTTTTCTATATCATCCTCAACATTATTAAAAGTTGATATTTTACTATATAAAAGGGAAGTTAACCTATGAAAACACTCGGTGACACAAGCTAAATACAAATCATCTTTGTCTTTAAAATAGTGATAAATAATTCCTTTTGATATGTTACCACTTTTGCAAATAGAATTTAAAGAGGCTTCTGAATAGGTATTTTCTCCAAACTCTGCCATAGCACTCATGATAATTTGCTGTCGTTTTAGCAAGTTTTTTTCTTCTCGATTCAAATTTTCACCTCCAAATAATTTAGACCACCCGGTCATTTTTATATGTTATCACAAATAGACCAGCCAGTCAATAAAACCCTTAAACCTATGAGTGCACCATGTCAAGTTGACAGGCTCCACTAAATA
>CAZAJU010000123.1:0-5313 GCA_964485455.1 uncultured Tissierella sp. | reverse complement strand
ATCAATGATGATATAAGAAATATCTATACTTTCAGATAAAGAATCAATAGAAAACCTATCCAAAATTATTTATCTTCCTTAAATAATTTAGTATTATCGCTATATGATTTATAAACTCCAGAGTAATAATTTTTGTTATATATAACTTTATCTTGCTCATTTATGCTTTTTTTAGTTATATATTCCTCAATCCTCTTTTTATCACTATTTCGATCCATTGGATTGCTAGTTTGAATAATACCATCTAATATAATATTTAATTTACTTATTGGTATACCAATTCCCATTTTATCCTTTTCCCATTGGCACACATGTCTACAACCGGAACAAAATGGAGATACATTTATATCATCTGTCATAAAAGGATATGATGTACATTCTTGACACATAGCATTCATTCCCGTCATTTTTATATTCTTTGTCTGTCCTAAATGATATGCTCTTCCTTGTGTTACTCTCATAATTCCATACCCAGATGTAACAATTATTACTACATCAGGATCACATGTATATTTATCTAGTGGCTTAATTCCAACGCCATAAGCTACATGATCACAATATACCATATCTTTATGAACATTTTTACTTATATCAATATCCTTATATGCTCCCTCTTTCGCATGTCTCTGAGCTGCAGCAAGATTATCATCGGTTATTTCCATGATACCTAATGCTTTAGCACCTGAATGGCAAGCAAAGTTTACTGCTTTGGCTTTAAAGGATTGATTTAAGGTTGCATTTCTAACCATGGTACAATATGCCATTGCAGTATCCTTTGTAGGAGCATCAAATTCATCAAATTCTTTCTTTGAAAATAAAAAAGTTATGCCTACAGGTTTTATGTTTAAATCTAAATAAGCAATTAATTTTTCTGATATAGTTTCATAATTTAATTTTTCATTATAATTATTCATAATACAAAATTCTCCTCGTAACTTATATTAAGTCTAAATAGTATTTATATCATCCAATATTCCTTGTGGATATTGTCCTTTTCTTGCCTGTCTTCCATATTTTCTTGATGCATATATAAATGCATCTATGTTTTCTCTTGGAGTTCCAATTGGAATTTGACAACCAGTACTTAAAATAAATCCCATAGGACTATCTGCTCCCTTTTCAATACATAGTTTGCAAAACTTTATAACATCATCTATAGAACCATTTCTCATTACATCAACTGGGGGAACATTCCCTGAAATCAACATTTTGTCCCCTACTTCATTTTTTATATGCCCAAGATCTTCGCAATTATCGACACTAAAATGATTAATGCCTATATCTACTAAATCATTCCATATAGGACTAGTTTTCCCACAGATGTGAACTGATGGGGTTACTCCTGTAATACTTGTAATACCATCGGCTAGCCTTTTAAAATATGGATACGAATGTTGTTTGAATTGAACATAGCTTAAGATGTTCATACTTGTAACCGGATCTGTAATATTTGTTCCAGCAGCCCCAAATTCATTATAGAAAGCCTCGACCCATTTTAATGAGCAATCAACCGTAAGCTGCAATAATCTATGAAGATTGTCCGAATCTTTTTTCGTATCTCTAAGAATACTTTCTACCCTTCTAATCGATATAGATGTTGAAAAAGGACCTGCTACACTTGTACTTATTGGAATATCCGGAAATCTATCTTTAATTACCTTAGCACCTTTTAGTATAGGGGTTAGAACAGGATTATTATATGGGTCTACAACCTCCAATCTTACTAAATCATCATAATTCTTAAGTACATGTTCTTCAACAAAATCTATGCCATTATCAGGTATGAATAATTTAGAGCCCAGTGCTGCTCCTAACGTTCTAAGCCCAAGACCTGCATTAAAAGAGTAAAAACCAAATTCATTCTTAATTCTTTTTATAACATTATATTTGACATCAATGTCTTTGCTAAATCCACTTGTGGAATATCCAAATATATTTGCAAAAGCTAAATCCGGTGCATATAGTTTAAAGGGTAGATAATCAACTTCTTCTCCATTATAATATGCCTTGAGTCTCTCAGAATCTGTCATTTTAACTTTTTGCTTATTCATTAGTTTTCTCATTTCTTCGTAATCCATAATATCCCACTTGCTTAAACACTCTTAAAATGCAATCCAATAAGATTTAACTTATCATTCATATTAATATAATGAAAATAACACCTGTATTTTTTAGAAATACAGGTGTATTTTATTATCTATTAGGCTAGGCTAAATACAAAATTTAATCAATAATTAAATTATTTTTCGTATGATGTGAACTTTCCATCCCTAACTACAATTGGAAATAAACTTCTTTGTGCATCCCCTATTTCATTCATATCATATTTCTCTGCTAATCCTTCAAAACCCTTCATATTAGCCAATGTATCTCTTACAGCCTCACCATCAGTTGAATTAGCTTGTTCTACAGCAGTTGCTATTTGTTTTACTGTATCATAAGCCAGCATAACATATAAGTCTCCTGGTTTTCCGGCACGCTTTTCATATTCAACGAATACTCTTTGAAACTCTGGACTATCTGAATTTGGATTAAATGCATTCATTAAATGAGCACCTTCTACAGATTCTCCTCCTAATTCGATTAATGCTTGACTCAATACTGAGCTTGGTAAGATTTTCTTAGCTTCAAAGTTTAAACTGTCGGCTTGTCTTAAAATACTAGCAGCATCTTGATAGAATGCAATTGGGTAGTATGCTTCTGGATTACTAGCCTTAGCATTAGCATTAGATATCATAGGAGTAAAGTCTGAGGTTTGTCCTGGTAAGTAAGTTTGAGTATCTGTAATTACTCCACCTAATGCTTCATATTCTTCTGTGAATAAGCTTGCTACATTATTACCCCAGTCATTATTAACAAGAATAAGTGCCACTGATTTTATCCCTAATCACAATTTTCTCGTCAATGGACAAAACCTTAATTTTCAAAGCCTACAACACTTTTAATATCTTTAGAATAATTTGTTACTCCTCAAATCTAGAATTTACTCCTCATATTGTACATTTACTCCCCACAAAGAACAAACCTCTATTTTAAGAGCTTCCAACATATTTTGCTTGCTCAAGAACAACATTTTACTCCTCAAATTCAGAAGTTACTCCGCACACTATCTATAAAGTCATTACTGGTCATAAGCATTCATCTCACTAGCTTTAAACCTATCCCACTAGCTTTCGATTGAATTATTACTGCTCATATCTAGATATTACTCCTCATATAGTATATTTACTCGTCACTGACTATAAACTATCATTTAACTCATAGTATTGTGATGGATCATTTAATGAACTACCTTTCCAAACTAAAACACCCAGTTCTCTTAAATTATTCAGGACATTTCTAGTATAGCCTGGACTTCGCTTAATGGCATCACTAACTTTTTTAGTGGTGATTTTACCCTCCTTATATACCAAATATATAATAGTTCTTTCATCTTCACTTAAGTTATCCCATATCCCTTGGCTAAACAAGTTCTCTAGATGTTCACTATTTCTTACTTGTCTCATAATGTAATTATTTTCCAATTTTAACAATACTGAATTATTATTTGGTTCAGAGTACTCTGGAGCCTTCAAGAAGAAATTCTCCATTTCCTCATAAATCCGTTTAACACCTTCATTTAACTCTTTAACCCATCCTAATTCAGATAGTATCCTTGCTACTATAGGATTCCTAGAATATCTTGTATATTTCATATTTCGCAAATCAACAATATTTGGCAATTTCCCAGGGCTAAGGATTTCTAATCTATCATCATACATTGTCACTTTTATATGTTCTCCTCTTAAGGCATAGTCCCTATGAGTCAATGCATTTACTATACCTTCAAGCCAGGCAAATTCAGGATATTCGGGTACACGAGTAAATCCTCCTGTCTTATCTAGGGTTTGAAAATCCCTTAATTGCGAAGATATTACTACTCTAGCTTCTTCAATTATATTCGGTATAGGGCCATCAATACTAATATCCTTTACTAAATTTAATCTTTGTCCTAATTGTGCCTTAATTCCGTCATATCTCAAAAATCTTAATCGTGCATTAGGATAAAATTTAGATGGGTTTTTAGAGAACAAAAGTACTCCTGCAATGGTTAAATTCTCATTAACTAATAAGCCCCTTCCTTCAAGTACTTCTGCATCAGATAGTTTTGTATTGATAGATATTTTATACTTAGCTAATAGCTCAGTATCAACATCTTTTAAGGAAGATCTATCTACGATTTCCTCTTCAAAATATCTTTCCCCTTTATCAAATTCTAAATCATTGATCTGCTCATGTGTAAGTTTTCTACTCTTATCTCCAATCTGGCATTAAAGAGGTCATAAAATCATAAAATTGGGCATTGTGGTCTCGAAGGATAAAATGAATAAGCTCATGGAGTACAACATAGTCAATACACAACTTGGGAGCTTTTATTAGCTCGAAGTTTAGAAGTATTTCACCTTTATATATTAAGCATGATCCCCATCTAGCCTTCATAAATAACTTATTATGTTAGTGCTTGGCACCGGCACCCCATAGTTGCAAGTTACAAGCAAGTTAAATTTATTATTTAATAGTTAATACAATCCCTTATTTTCAACATTTCTATTATAATATAATTTAATTTATTCAAACCTTAAAAATTAACTCCAACTTAATCAAGCCTTGTTTGTCAACATGAGATTAAGTTAATCAACTGACACTGGTAACCCACAGTATTTATCTCTTATTATTCTAGCTCTTGTTATTCTTCCTAAAATCAAACATCGGTCTAGCTATAGACCCTATATCATCACTTTCCTGTTTTTCACTTGATGCTTTAGTAGTTTTCTTAGTGTACTCAGTCTCTTTAGATTTTGTAGATCTAAAGTTTTTTATATTTACCACTACCTCATCATTCCCTATTTCTATTAGGCTGTCTTCATTAAACATTAACGGTTCAGGCCTAGTGCTAGATTCCTCATCATAGTCCACCGAAATCTCTATAATATCTTCATCATCCACCTCAGTTTTTCCATTCCATTGCATCCTCAATTCCATTGCCCTTACCTTTATTCTATCAACTAACTCAGAGTCAATATTAGCTCTTTCTTCGAAATCCTTAGCTTCAACAGAAAAACCAGGCTTAATATTATAGCTTTCTAATTCAGAATATACCCAATCCATAGTTTTATCTGGATTCCTATAATAAGCACTTCCCCTAATTCTAATAAATCTCCAGCCTAATCTTTCTAAAATAGCTTGCCTCTTTAAATCCTTAGCCAAATCATCTTGATTATGCCATCTTTCCCCATCACATTCTAGTGCAATACGGTTATTACCATCCTCTAC
>CAZAJU010000122.1:0-5410 GCA_964485455.1 uncultured Tissierella sp. | reverse complement strand
AAAAGCAATAGGATAAATGATTAGACATTTATCCTATTGTTAAAGGTTAACATCAACTTGAAAATGGCTAATTTTAGAGATATCCCCTGTTAATGTTAAGGTTTTACTTTAACTATACCTTAATTTAAGTTCCACAGAAAGTTCTATAAGGACCTTTAGATTTTTCTGGTAATGTTATATACTCATCTTGCTCAGGTGAATATTCATAGGGGTTAGAAAGAGCTTCTAACAGTTTATCCATTACACCTAAATCCCCTTTATTAACTGCAGCATCTAGTGCTTCCTCTACCCTATGATTTCTAGGTATTATAGAAGGATTATTAAATCTCATAAGATCATGGACTTCCTTAGGTGATTTGTTTTGTCTATATTTTCTAGCTTCCCAGCTTTCATGCCACAGCTTAAACTCATCTGAATTGAAGATGTCAGTCTCTTCTAATACATTCAAGGTTAAGGACCTAAATGTATTTGTATAATCGGCTTTATATTTCTCCATAAGATTTAATAGTTCTGTTATTAGAGTTTCATCTTCTGGTTCCTTATTAAAAATACCTAGTTTTGCTCTCATACCATTTATATATTTATCATAGTATATATTCTTAAAGTTTGAAATCTCTTCGTTGGCTATTTGAACAGCTTCCTCTTGGTCCTCATGTAACAAATCTAGGAGTGTCTCTGCAAATCTAGCAAGGTTCCAGGATCCAATTGTTGGTTGATTCTTATATGCATATCTACCAAATTTATCAATTGAGCTGAATACTGTATCAGGATTATAAGTATCCATAAATGCACATGGTCCATAATCAATAGTTTCACCGCTTATAGTCATATTATCTGTATTCATCACACCGTGTATAAATCCTATTAGCTGCCAGCTTGCAATTAATTCTGCCTGACGTTTAATTACTTCTTTAAGAAGGTAAAGATATTTATTTTCCTCTGAAGCATAATTTGGGTAATGTCTTTGTATTGTGTAATCTGCCAATAATTTAAGCTCATCAATCTTGCCATAACGATAAATATATTGGAAGGTCCCTACACGAATATGGCTAGATGCAACACGAGTAAGAACTGCTCCAGGTAAAATTGTTTCTCTATAAACAGGCTCACTCGTAAATATTACAGCCAGGCTCCTGGTTGTGGGAATTCCAAGGGCATTCATTGCTTCACTTATAATATATTCACGAAGCATTGGCCCAAGTGCAGCTCTTCCGTCACCTCCTCTAGAGTAAGGAGTTCTTCCAGAGCCCTTTAATTGAATATCATATCTAATCCCTTGTTTGCTTAAGTGCTCACCAAGTAAAATTGCTCTACCATCACCAAGCATTGTAAAATAGCCAAATTGGTGACCTGCATATGCTTGGGCTATTGGTTCGGACCCTTTGGGTATTCTGTTACCTGAAAGGGCTTCTACTCCCTCCCTGCTTTCTAATTCATTTGAATCAAGACCCAATACTTCAGCTAATGGATAGTTTAGTACCACTAGTTTTGGTTCCTTAACTGGAATTGGCTCCTGATTTGAAAAAAGTTTTTCTGGTAGATGAATATATGAATTATCAAATTTCCAAGATTCTTTTAAAATAAGTTTATCAGTCATAATTTTCAGATCCTCTTTATTTTTCAATTGATATTATAGTTAGTTTACACTAAGTGCTATATAAAAATCTAGGAAAAAAGAGTTAAAACATAATTACTGTTTAAAAAATCTAGACCAAATAAATTGGTCTAGATTTTTCGACTAAAGGTTAAAATTTATTTATTGTACATTGTACATACCCTTACTTTCCATGTAGTTGAATATTCCCTCTCCATGTTGTTGCTCTTCTTTTTGAATATGATTTAATGCGCTTCTTAAATTAGTATCCCTACACTCAAATATTACTGTATTATATACACCTGATACAAATTTCTCAGCCATAAGTAAGTCTGAACAAATTTGAGCATCCTTTTGATCAAAAGAACTGCTTGTTGACTGCGAACTAGCTTGCTGATTTTGCTTACTTTGGGCATTTTGTTGATTTTGCCCACCTTGATTCATACTTGGAACTTGACCAGATAATATTTGGTTTATGGTATTGTAGTGCTGCTGTTCTTCTGAAGCATAGGCGTTTAGTAATTGCTTTAATTCTGGACATTGGGTCTGTTTAGCATAATTAGTATACTTTTGAACACATAACTCTTCGTGTTTTTTCTGATCTTCTAATAACATCTTCTCCTTTTGAGAAAGATTTATTTTAGTCATTTTAACACCTCCTCTTAGAGTTATAATTCCAAGTTTAATAATATTTATACACTTAGAATAATTCCCTTAGGCTAATATTGTATGGTGGTCTAGCTATTCCCTTTTCAGTGATTATTCCAGTCACAAGTTCATTAGGAGTTACATCAAAAGCTGGATTATAAACCTTTATATCCGATGGTGCAGTTTGCTTGCCAAATCCATTTATAACCTCAATCTTATCTCTTTCCTCTATTGGAATCTCTGCTCCTGTTGGTGTATTTAAGTCTACAGTAGATAATGGCCCTGCAACATAGAAAGGTAAATTATGAGCCTTCGCTAGCAATGCAACGCCATATGTTCCTATTTTATTAGCCACATCTCCGTTTGCAGCAACTCTATCAGTCCCCACGATTACAGCATCAATTTTTCCTTGTCCCATTACCATAGCCGCCATATTATCTGTAATTAATGTTACATCAACTCCCGCTTCAAATAGTTCAAAAGCAGTTAATCTAGAGCCCTGTAACAATGGTCTAGTTTCATCTGCATATACCTTAATGTTCAATCCTTTTTCCTTTGCCACATATATAGGAGCTAAAGCTGTGCCATATTTTGCAGTTGCTAATCTTCCTGCATTACAATGAGTAAGTATAGTCATCCCATCCTTTAGTATCTCTAACCCATTTTCACCAATCCTTCTGCAGGTTTCTTCATCTTCTTTATGAATTAAAATAGCTTCCCTTTCTAAAGTAGCCTTTATTTTATCTATGGACAAGTCCTTACATCCTATGGCTACTTTATCCATTCTATCCAAAGCCCAAAACAGATTTACTGCTGTAGGCCTCGAGCCTGCTAAATAGTCTTTAACTTCGTTGAATTCTCTATAAAAATCATCAAAGTTATCTGCCTTAGATTGCCTAACACCAATATATACTCCATATGCTGCAGCAATTCCAATAGCTGGGGCACCTCTTACTTTTAAAGTCTTTATAGCATCCCAACAATCCTTCACATTATCTACAGACCTTACTTCAAGTTCTATAGGTAATTTAGTTTGATCTATTATATATATTTTTCCATCTTCATAACGTATTGTATCTATCACTACAAACCTCCTTATCCTATTTTAAACTCGCCAAAAAAATGAATCCTTACATCTAATCATAAAGTTAATCTTAATGTTTAATGTTAGCCCTTGAGATTCTAATTTTACTTATCTCTGATCTTAAAGTTTTACTTTAACTTGAAGTTTAACTTTAAGTTGAACCATTGCTTTATCTTGAATTCTTTATAAACTTTAATAGAATCTCTAATTTCAATCTACTTATAGGATTTTCCAAATCAAAGTTTGTTAATTCTATTAAATCACTTATCTCTTCAATTTTCTTTCTTACAGTATTTATGTGTATATATAATTTTTTTGCTGTGATACTATAGTTTAATTTGTTTTCTAGATATGCTTCTAAAATTTCTATTAGGTCTTTTGATTCTTTGTGATTTACTAAGGAATCTAAAGATTTACACATAAGCTCAAGCTCATCTTCCTTTATATCCATCCACCCTAGAACTCCAAGAGATGTATATCTTATGATTTTTTCTTCAGAATAAATAATCTTTCCAATATTAATTGATTGCTCACATCTGTTTAAACTTTTCTTTAGATGATTTATTGGCTCTTCTATATCTGAAAATCCAAAGATAATACTCATATCATCTGAAGTTTTATTTATCTTTTCTTTTAATATGCTTGCCGACTTCTCAATAGCCTCTATATTATTATCCTTTGATTTCATATCATCATAAGGAATTAAAAATATACACCTATCCTCATCTATCATAGCCATTCTAGCTACCGTATTAGATATCCTACTATTTAAAATTTCTCTAAATTGATCTTTGTATATACTAATATTCCCTTCTTTATTTTCTTTCTTAAGTAGCACTAAATAATATTTTAAACTCGTATCAATCCCTAAATTTGATGCTACTTTGAGAATATCATCTTCTGACTTTACATTGTCATTTACTATATCGAATATGAAATTTTCAAATCCTATATCGCCTATACTTTGTGCTACTAATAATTGTTCATAAATGGATTGTAAGAGTAAAAATCCGATTCTTAAGGCAAATTGATCAAAGTAATCTATAAGGCCTGTTGCCTCTACAACTACAAAATATGCTTTAATATTATCCCCTACGGATATAGGTATTGTTATCCAACTATAAGGGCCTTCATATTTTTCATCTATAAACCTATATCTTGTAATTTGTAAGTTGTCATCCAATATTTCCTTTGTATGTTCAAATAGGGGATTCCAAAATTCTGCAACTCTTAAATCTTCCATTAACTCTACAAATGCAGGTGAGCTATAATATGCTTTTTCTGAGGATAAATCATATAACATGGATGGAAAATTCATTTCTATTTCCATTTGTGATAATATTTTATTTATTTTTCTAGATTGATAGCTTAGTTTAGAAAAACTCCTAGGATTAATATTACCTATTCTGAATTGTCTAATATTTTTGTTCATTACCAGTATATTTAACTGATTCATTATATCCATCCAAGATGGCTCAGATGGAATCTTTATTAAGGGAATATTGTTTTCATTGCAAGCTTCTAATACATTTTCAGGGATATAATCTATATATCTATTTAGCTTTAGCCCCATGCCAGAAACATTTCTAAATTTATCGCTCTTTATATATTCATCAAACAAATCTGTTTTTTGTTTAAATATATATCCTGAAGATATAACAAATTCTCTTCCTCTAGTCCATTGATATCCATCTGGTGCATCAAGAATGGCAATACCTTGTATTTGTTTATCCAGGCCATCATGTCCAGCTAATACTTGAAAATCTTTAAAAAAATCTGCTCTTAACATCTCCCTTATTGTTAAACCCATTTCATCACCAACCTATAACTTTATGACAATATTATATCATATTCATCAAAAATCAAACAGAAGCTGTAATTCGAAAATTACAGCTTCTGCCTATTGATAAATTATTTATTTAAGAAATCTAATGCAAATTGTACATGCATTGCAGTTCCTAACTTTAAACTATCTTCATCTATTTTAAACTTTTCATGATGAGGGAAATATATAGCATCCTTTTCTTTGTTTCCTGAACCTAACCATGCAAATACTCCTGGTGCATCCTGGAAGTAGTATGACA
>CAZAJU010000121.1:3178-5604 GCA_964485455.1 uncultured Tissierella sp. | reverse complement strand
TTCGTAATAAAAAAATAGGACTTCCTTAGAAGTAAACTTTACTTCTAAGGAAGTCCTAATGTTAAAACTATTTATTTATCTATTTAAAAAATCCTTTCTTGATTCTTCTGGAACCAAGCTTCCTCCAGTACCCCAACACATATGGATGGTATTTTCATCCTTATATCTATCTACAGTAAATATAGGCCCTAAAAATCCTGCAAATGATGAAGGCTCCAAGAATATATTCTCTTCAGTATAAAGAGCCTTAAGAAATTTATAAAGCTTTTCATCAGCTATTGTGAAGCAGCCTGATAGTAGCTTATCCATTATACGTCCTACAAATGAAGAAGGTCTTCCAACTGCCAATCCATCTGCTTCGGTTTTATTATCTAGTCCAATATCCTCTACTGATATCTGGTCATGCTTCCCTGTAGCAAGTCCAAGTAACATAGCAGGGGAATGAGTAGGCTCAGCAAAATAACATTCGACATTGTCTCCATACATCAGCTTCAATCCATAAGCAACTCCGCCAGGGCCGCCACCTACCCCACAAGGGAGATAAACTACAAGCTTGTGATTTTCATCTATAATTATACCCATATCCTCAAGTTGTTTTTTAACCCTCATACCGCCAACTGCATAACCCATAAATAAATCCTTTGAGTTCTCATCATCTATAAAGTAGCTATTTGGATCCTTATCCGAAAGAGCTCTCCCCTCTTCAACTGCCTTGGAATAATCATCTGGATATTCGACAACTGTTACACCACGAGCTCTTAACATATCCTTCTTCCACTGTTTTGCATCAGAAGACATATGAACTATTACTTTAAAGCCTACCTTAGCACTAATTGTACCAATACTTAGCCCCAGATTTCCGGTACTGCCAACCTGGATTGAATAATTAGAGAAAAACTTTACTAGCTCTTCACTTGCTAATATTTCATAATTATCCTCTAGCTTTAAAAGCCCCTCTTTTATGGCCAACTGCTCAGCATGCTTTAACACCTCATAAATTCCGCCTCTTGCTTTAATGGAACCTGCTATAGGCAATGAATCATCTCTTTTAACAAGGAGCTTTCCACTTATATGAACATCATAGCTCTTTTCCATATTCTCCTTCATCTTAGGAATTTCATCAATAAAAGACTCGATTATTCCATCCTTTACCTCTGGAAATACCTTTTTGATATACGGAGCAAACCTTTTTAGCCTGGCTTCAGCATCCAATACATCCTCTAGACTTACAGGCAAGCTATCTTTTACCTCATCAAAGCTCATATAATTTGGATTGTACCAAATGACTTCCTTAAATGATTTTAAATCCTCTATAATTTTCATAGCCATAATCACCCCGTTATAGATTTCATTCATTTAAATTAATATACCCATAAAAGAAAAACTTACCTCTACATCTAATTTGGGGAGCCTTTAATATTTACATATTCTCCAACTTAGTTCCAAATGTGGTGCCGCACTTTTAGTAATGACTTGCTACCTTCTTTAGCATTTCAATTATTGGAAGATTATATGGACATCTTGGCTCACATTCACCACATTCTATACAGTCCTTTGCATTAATCGGCATTAGCTCGTACCTAGTTTTAGCCCAATCCTTAAGATTGTATCTAGTATAATATCCATCCACTATAAAATTGGTTGGAATATCTATACCTACGCTACAAGGTGCACAATATCCACATCTTCTACAAAATCCTTTTCCTAAGGACGCTGCCTCTTCCTCAAGGATTCTTCTTTCTTCATCATTTAGAGGTCTCATATCATTTCCCGCTCTGGCATTTTCACGAACTTGCTCTATGGAATCCATACCTGGAATCACAACTGAAATATTTGGATTTTCTAAAATAAATCTCAATGCATACTCCCCTTTGGACATAGCGCCACCTGCAAGAGGCTTCATAATAATTACCCCTATATTCTTTTCCTTTGCCCTTTGGAATAAAGGCTCCCCTTGTCTCTCAACAGCATTGTAAGGAAACTGTATAGTGGAAAATTTACCTGAATCAATAGCTATTTCAAGAATATCCTTTATATGACTGGTAATCCCGATTTCCTTTATCAGCCCTTTAGCTTTAAGCTCTTCAACTGCTTTATAGGCTCCATTTTCACCCATCACCATTTCATATTCTTCTTTTGTTTTTACATTATGAAACTGGTATAAGTCTATGTAGTCTGCTTTTAAAAGCTTAAGACTTGTATAAAATTCTTCTAAAATTCCATCATAGGTTCTACTCATAGATTTAGTTGCTAGAATAAACTTCTCTCTCCCCAATTCTTCTAAGGCATATCCTATCAATTCTTCACTGGACATATATGCTCTAGCAGTATCTATAAAATTCATGCCCTGATTAAGGGATTCCCTTATTATTTCTATTGCTTGATCCTTATCTACCCTTTGAATTGGAATTCCTCCGATTCCTACA
>CAZAJU010000121.1:0-3078 GCA_964485455.1 uncultured Tissierella sp. | reverse complement strand
AACTTTACTATAAGCAACAAAAAAAGTAAACCAGTTTACCTGATTTACTTTTTACCTATTACCTACTTGAATATCTCCATCTGTTCCATTCTATCAAAGCCTTCCTTCATCTTATCCAAACCTATGGTGCAGGCTATTCTTATATGACCCTCTCCTGTTTCACCAAAGGCATTTCCTGGTATTACAAGAACATGAGCTTCCTCTAATAATTTTTGAGTTACTTCCATTGAAGATAACCCTGTATCTTTAATACTTGGAAATAAATAGAAGGTTCCTCTCGGTTCCATTACACTTACATTCTTTAGTTTTTTAAGTCTTTCATAAGCATAATAAACTCGTTCTTTAAACTGTTCAAGAAGCTTAGGTTGAATTTCATGTCTATGCTCTAAAGCATATAAAGCTGCTTGCTGAGATATGGAGGGAGCTGAATATATTAAACCGTCATTTATTTTCCCTGCAACACTTATAAGCTCAGGACTTCCCATAAGGTATCCAATTCTCCATCCAGTCATGCAATAATCCTTTGAAAAACTGCCTATGGAAATAGTTCTTTTCTCCATATCCTTTAGAGTAGTTATTGGTATGAATTCCTCTGCATAGCTATATATAGTATAGATATCATCAGCATAAATAATCAAATCATGCTTCTTTGCAACCTCGGCAATATCCTCCAAGTTTTTTCTACTTAAACATGCACCTGTAGGATTATTTGGTGTATTTAATAATATGGCCCTGGTTTTATTTGTGATTTTAGATTCTAACCTCTCAATGTTTAGTTGAAAATCCTCTTCTTTATAAGTCTCAACATAAACCGGAACTCCTCTTGTAAGCTCTACCTGTTTAGTATACAAGCTAAAATGTGGTGTTGGAATAATCACTTCATCCCCATCATTAAGGGTTGATTCCATAGCAAGATACATAGCATGTAATCCACTTGTTGTTATCATGATGTTCTCAGGGCTTGTATTGTAGTTAAATCGTTCTTTGTAATAATCTGCAATTGCCTCTCTAAGTTTAATTCTACCTATGTTCTCTGTATAATGAACATGCCCATTTAGTGCATCTTCAAATGCTTTTCTAACTATAATCTCATCAGTATGTATGTCTGGATCACCTATACTAAAGTTAACTAAATCCGGATATAAAAGATTTGGATCTGAAGACTGGGCAAGCATTGATTCACCCATGTTTTTATATCTATTTGAAATATATGAATCCATTGAAATTTCCTCCCTTAAGAGTCCCACAACCTTAACGAAACAGGGACATTTACACAACATTATATACTTTGAAATTTAAATACACAAGTCCTTCAATGAAAAAATGCCAGCGCTCACACATTTGGTAAAGGATAATGATACTGGGGGGTATCCCTTTAAGTGCTTACGCTGACAAATTTGCAGTTAGTCGTCGGTAGTTAATCGTTTTACCAACTATAAATTAATATAATACACTTTTTACAATTTGTCAATATATAAAACTTACTGTTTTATTATGAATTTTTTTGTAGAATTATGGAAATTTTTGTGGTTTAGATTGTATATTATTGGAAATATATAGTCTATAAAGACACATGTTGTTCGATACAAAAAAACAACTTGTTTTCTAGAAGCTTACTATCATTCTTCAGAGAAAGGAGAAATCAAATTGAAACCCAGAATAAAGGATGTGGCAATAAAATGTAATGTATCTACGACAACCGTTTCGCTGGTTCTAAACGATAAACCCAATAGAATATCTGAGGAAACTAAAGCTTTAATTAAAAAAGTAGCACTTGAAATGAACTATAGGCCGAATTTGCTTTCCCGAAGCCTTGTTACAAAGAAGCTTGGAATCATAGGCATAATTATACCTAATATAAAAGGTTTCTTTTATGGTGAATTTATACAAGATTTAATAAATAACTTAGAGGAGAATGGCTATACTGTACTTTTATCTTTGTCGAATTTTGACCTTGAAATTGAGAAAGCCTCAATATTAAAGTTCTTAGATTATGGAGTGGAAGCTATTATCCTTATAGGAGCAAATACTAACAAAAACTCAAATAACAATGAATCCATTGATATTCTAGCTAAATCAAAAATCCCATTCCTTATTATAGGAGGATACGAGATTGAGAGTGAACACAACACTATTTCTATAGATCATGTAGCAGCAGGATACATGGCGGCAAAACATCTCTTAGAATTAGGTCATAGGAGAATAGGACTAGTATCCAATGGAATATATAGTATTTTTGATCGGTTTTGGATAGAAGGATATAAAAGCGCTTTAAATGAATTCCAACTGGACTATGATGAAGATCTAATCTTATTAAATATAGACAAAGAATCTTCCCAAATACTTGATGTTCTAATCTCGAAAAATGCGACTTCTATAATAATCGCAGGTGAAATTTTTATTTATGACATTTTAAGGAGAGCTAAGGAGATAAGTGTACATATACCTGAGGATATATCCATTATAGCTATTGGAAATTCTTATTCTTATGATTACATATGCCCTAGGGTTACTAGTATAATATTCCCAACAAAAATAATCTCACAGGATATGCATAGATTGCTCGTAGATCTAAAGGATACTCCAAACAGGAAATTTGATTGCTGCTACAAGCCCATGCTACATATTAGAGATAGCACCAGAGCACTATAAATACCTCCTCTATCTGTATCTTAGCAAGCGTCTTTTAAAATCAGCGAAGCTGCTTTATGGAATCTTTAATGAAGCTACAACTAGATTTAAACAAGAATTAGTAGAAATTGTTAAACAATCTCTACTAATTCTCATTTCATTCATACAATAGCACATTAACTTGATACCACAGTATACGGATGAGGTTATTACTTATTTTCAACCTTGAAAAAGAGTAGTGAAAATGTTACACTAAAATGGTAGCAATGACTAAAATTAAAGGGGGCAATTAAATGAGTAAAAAGCTTTTAGTGTTGATCAGTTTGCTATTGGTAACTGCAATAGTTATCACAGGATGTTCAACACCAGAAAAACCAGCTGATACACCAGCAGAAACTCCTGCAGAGACAGGTAACAAGATTTTAAGAACAAACAACAGTAGTGAAC
>CAZAJU010000120.1:0-5610 GCA_964485455.1 uncultured Tissierella sp. | reverse complement strand
CCTCTTGCAAATTAATTTTAATATGCCCTGCTCTTAAGTTAACACCTGGCACCGGTAGCCCTCAGTTAGTTATCTTACAAAGTAAGAAGCTTAATTATTTAAGTTAATCCATGAAAATGAGTAAAAATAATTTTCAGGTAGACTTAACTGTGGTTCGATGGTATTGTCAAATCGTCCCATAATGCCTTTTTCATTTACTGCAAGGTCAAAATGAGCTGCTGCAATTCCCATATCAATTCTTTGAATATCATAAGAGAAAACATTACTATAGCCAGGCTCCTTATACTCGTAAAAATGACATGTATTATCTATTAAAATAACTCTCCAAGGTTGCTTATTTGATGCTGATGGACCTAAACGAACCATCTCCAATGGAAATTCTATATATCCTGCCTCTTCTTTAGTTAATGGCTCGTTAAAATTATTTTTAAAGAATAATTGAACCCACTCTTTTCTATGATCAGCCCTGATTAGCTTTCTCATAGCAATCTCTTTCATATGCTTCCTAGTTGCAGCATAACCATAAGGAGTTATAACAGGAAAGACTTGATTTTCACTTATATTTAAAGCTTTTGCAAATCCTTTTCTATTAAAGGTCCCACCTAACCAACAAGTTCCAAGGCCTAAATGTGCTAAATAAAGAATTACAACTTCAAGTCCATAGCCAAGTGCTTCCAATGACATAGGCTCCAGATCAATAGTTGCTCCGATATATTGTTCAGCCCCTTTTATTACTCCATAAGTACCTAGTACTTTCTCATGATTAATATCACGCTTATCCAGAAAATAGAAATTTACTTTTTTGCCAAATGGGTTGTTAATAGAATTTATCAAACTCCTAATTGCAAGTCTTTTATCTTCTTCCACATTTTGATTACTATAATTTCTTACACTATATCTTTTCTTTACAGCTTCCTCTATTGGAAAATTAATATTCATATTCAATCTCCATTCTCTGCCTATATTTCTAATAAGTTAACACCTGGCACCGGCATCTATCTGCTTCCGCTGTTTTTTAGCCTGGCAGCGATACCAGCCACAAGAGAACCGATAGCCGCAGCAGTAGCCTGCAAGGCCCATATCCCATGCAGCTCACTTCCCTTTAACGGAACAACATACCCGATTATCCATGCCACAAAGGAAAGTACCACAAAGAAAACCGTGGACCAATAGGACCACTTTTTCTTACGGGTGAAAAATCGAACCGCAAAACCAATGATGATTGGAATAATAAAGATGTAAAGATAATTCAACATAATCTGTGCCATTAAGATTCGCCTCCGCAAATTCCCTACAACATAAGGACCTAATATTAGTACAAATTAGAGTTTAAATTCAGAATATTAAATAACTTATTAAATTAACACCCGGCACCCCTTTTAAATTATTACCTGGTTTTTAAAATCGCACACCCTTTATTTCTTCCGGCACCAAGAAGACCAAGCATTACTCTTTGAGAATAATAAAATAAATTGTAGTTCCGTGAGTAGAAAATATTTTACTATTTCATGACATTTTAGAATCAAAATACTATCATATAATTATATTGGATATGTCTCTTTAAGAAATTCAATAGACCGCTTAATCAACTTTCTTAAAATATCAATATTGATGTCATCAAATTTGTTTATATATACACATGCTTTTCCGGAAGTGTGTTTCCCAAAATCCTTCAATAGTTCTTTCCTTTCCAAATCTCCAGTAGCAAAATAAAGGCTAATCTTTGCCTTTCTTGGGGAGAAACCTACATAAGGAGCGTCCCCCTCATGACCTGACTCGTATTTGTAGTGATAGGAGCCAAATCCTATTATACTATCTCCCCACATCTTTGCTTCAAAACCCGATGCATCTTTAAATATCTCTAATAATTTATAAGCATCTTCTTTCTTCCTTGGATGTTCAACCTTTTCTATAAATTCTATCACACCATTATCATTTTCCTTCATCTTAGCTGCAGACATATTAATTCTCCTTAGTTTTTTATATTAATACCCAATTATCTATGGTAATACATACAATAAAAAACCCCCATAATATAAGTATTTAACTCAACTATGGGGCAGGCTATAATTCATCTAATATTCTTTTAATGATGGTTTCCGGTTTCGTAACACCATTTGTCAATGTCTTCAATCAGTTCAAGGGGAAGAGGTTTACTAGATGGAAGTTTTAAGGCGCCCTTGCTCGTCTTATACTCCCTAAGTTTATCAGCAAAATGTGCCATAGCATTTTCTCAGGGATATAGATCGATTCTGATTTTTAAATCCATTTATTTATTTCTTTTTATCATACCTAGTATTATACCCCTTGTTAACATCAGGTCTATATTCATTTGGATAGTTTATATCGGTTTTAATATCCATTACTACTTCTTTAAGATCTTTAAATACTTCATAGGGTCTTTGTATTCCATAGAGTCTGTTACCAACTCTTCTACTGGAATTGTTATTAGTTTTAACTATTTCCTCATCTATTCTTATAGTCCCTACACCTAGGATGTTTTCAAGAGGTCCAACATTTACTTCTATATTTCCAATATTGTAAAAATCTTTTATCTTATAATCTACTCCCATGAAGCCGGTTTTTATAATTACTCTCTTATCAGTATAACAAAAGTAAGTATTTCTATATACAAATATAAGTCTTATCATATTTCCTAGGCCAACCCACAATGGCATCATATGAATCAGCATAAATACGGATAAGAAATTATAGAAACCTCCCCCAAAGCCCATAAAACCCTTAATAAAAAAAATATCCATTATACCCCATAAAACTCCAACTATTAGCAACGGAAATCCTGAAGCCAAGTGAATAAGTAATTTAGGCTTATCAGACCATATTATCCTCTCATTATTATCTAAAATATCCCTAAATTCATTTTCGAACATAAAATCAACCCTTTCTATATAGGCCTTCTCTTCACTCCCTTGGAATACATCCTACTCCCTCATACCTATATGTGAACTAGTAAAGAGGATTTTCAAGATACTTAACCTCATCTGGACTTGATTCCCTCCCTAAGTCTTCATTTTGGTAAGGATATCTACCATATTTCTCAAGTACTCCCCTATGAAGTTTTTCAAAATACATTGTATTTTCATCACCCAGAGCTTCAAAATATTTATAAGCCCAATCATGGAGGTCCAGTGATTCTGAATGCATAAAGGGTAGTAGTGTAAAGCGCTTTTCATCCTTTGTTAAGCTATTATAGTCTGGATGGGTTACCACTTCTTGAGCTAATGCTATAGCCATTTTGTCCTGGGTATATGTCCTTATATCTCCTCTGAACAGATTTCTAGAGAACTGATCCAAAACTATTATCTCTGCAACTCTTCCCCTTAAG
The DNA here is from genome assembly GCA_964485455.1 of uncultured Tissierella sp. Classification (GTDB taxonomy): domain Bacteria; phylum Bacillota; class Clostridia; order Tissierellales; family Tissierellaceae; genus Tissierella_B. The sequence goes on along the minus strand of CAZAJU010000120.1, from coordinate 2,264 downwards.
TCCTTTCTCCATTCCACCAGAAGGCCTTCCTTGGCAGCTTCCCAAGTAGTTAAAAAATTCTCTCTAATTTTCTCATCAAAGTCATCATCTTCGGCAAAGTGAAGATGTACATGGTCTGGAGCAAACCAAAATTCTAAAACTTCCTTGTAAGATTTAATATCCACACAATCACCCTTCCATATTTCTTTGCTTATTATATACCCTAAAGTAAATCATTCCTTTGGATGAATCACTCACCACTTACATTTCACTTTCCTTCCTTTTTTAGCTCATCATAATGATTCTCCTCAAAAAATATATTTGTCATGTATATTAGAGGGCTTAAAATCAGTTACACAACATAATAATAGGTAAAGTATAGTCTAAGGGTGATTGTGATGATTATTTTTAAGTATTTAGTTTTGTTCTTAACAGGAGGAAATTTGTATTATCTAATGGAAATTCTTTGGCGAGAAAGTTCTCATATTTCTATGTTTATCTTAGGAGCTATATGCTTTATACTAATCGGCCTAATTAATGAGCACTTTACCTTTAAAATGCCTCTATGGAAACAGCAATTAATATCTACACTTATAATAACTGCCTTAGAGCTTCTATTTGGCTTGATATTAAATATAGGATTAGGGTTAAATATTTGGGATTACTCAAATTTAAAGTGCAATTTGTTAGGACAAATAAGTATGCAATATACTCTAATGTGGTTTTTCTTATCTTTGCCAGCTATAGTCCTGGATGATTATTTAAGATATTGGCTATTTAGGGAAGAAAAACCACATTATAAGATAATCTAAAGATTAAGCAACTTCTTAAGTTAGTCCTATCACAGTCAGACCCTTTGTTAGATAATATCTAATCTCATTCCTAGAGATGCTTCTCTGTGTTAAAGAAAATTGGAGCCTATCAAAATCTGATAAGCTCCTTTTTCTACTTCTTCATTTCAATAACAAGGAAATGAGAAGTTTCCAGTGCCTTAATTTTTATAGCAATTAAGTAATCACATTGTTACTAGATTACTCATCCCCAGATTCATAATTTCTTAATATCCTTATATAGTGATTTGATTCACGCAGCACATGATCTCCTAACAAGGGTATAATTATAGACCTTATATCGCAATCAATCAATCCATCAGTTCCCTGAGCATTAAAATCACGTACTTTTTTTGTAGCTTCTAGAATTTCTTCTGTTAATTCATCAATAGGCAGTGAATTTTTTATAGCCTCTACTACTTCTTCATTTAATTCATCAAATTCATTACCAAAATCATTTGCTATATTGATTAGGGTATTCTCAGTTGGGTCAAGGAGACCTCTAATAAACTTTGAATGCTCAGCCATAATTCTATTCCAGAATAGCTCCTGTCCGTAAATTTCTTCCTCATAATTAATTTCCTCTTTATCCTGTAATCTTTGGATCATACTAAGATATAGCTTTGCTTCCCTTAAAATATGGTCTAATAATAATGGGTAATTTACTGTAAACATTTCGCAGGACAACACATTTTCTAATATGTCTGTTTTTAAATCTATTATTGATTGTATCAAAAAAATTGATCTTTCATTAAGCTTATAAACCAAATCCTCTTCTTTACAGTCGTATTCTTCACATTCTCCTGCTGTCAGCTCTAGCTCTCTTTCAGTAATACCAATGGGTATATTTACTCCAGTAAAAAATGTAGATTTCTCCTCTGCCCTAATAGTATAAGGAGTTACTATTTCTCCAGATTGAAGAGCTTCATTGCTTATGTCTCCATCGGCTAATGTGACCACATCACTTAAGAAGCTATCAAACTCTTGTCTTATTTTGTTTGCCTTCTTAACATAATCCGTATCTCGTGGAGTAAATCCTACTTGAAGAAAAAAAGCGTGTTCTTTCATGATTCTAGCAAAAAACAGATGCGTCTCTAAAGAGATCCTAACAAATTGATTTCTTGATAGCATAAAATTCCTCCTATTATTGATTCTTACTTTACACTATCATTGTATTTTTTATTGTTATATTAGTTACTGCCTTTAAAAATCTTATTATATAAGTATGGCTTGTACAAAGTGTAGTTTGAATTCAGAATATTAACAACTTATTAACAAGTTAACCCCTGGCACCGGGACCTTTTTTTAGATATTGTTGTATAATATCACGATTAATATGACAAAATAGTAAGAAATGCAATATAAGATAACCGGAATGGGAGGTAAGTAATAATTTGAATAGTGACATGCTCCCACCACTTTAGAAGTGGGGGCTTCTTGGGAAGTACTGACTAT
>CAZAJU010000119.1:0-5739 GCA_964485455.1 uncultured Tissierella sp. | reverse complement strand
AATCTATCTCACCTACTTCATCTAGTTCAGCAAATAGTTTTTCGCTCATAGACTCCTTAGTAAGATTTTCGGTATCCTCTGGTAAAAAAGGAACTTCTCCAATGTTTACCAGTGAGCCACTAATTCTAAAGGTTGGAGGAAGTCCAACTGTTATATGAATATCTGATGCTTTTTTTTCTAGTCCTAATTTTACAATTTCTACTAAATTCATTGCTACCTCCTATCCAAGAGTAAATCCTACCCTCATAACTTCCTCAAATGTTGTAGAGCCTTTTAATGCTAAACTTAAAGCTGATTGAAATAATGTAGTCATCCCATCTTGTAATGCCATTTCCCTTATTTCACCTATAGTAGCTCCAGTGTCTATTAATTTTCGTATATTTTCGTTAATTGGCATAATCTCATGTACTGCAGCTCTTCCTCTATATCCATGGTTGCAGGCATTACATCCCACTGCCTTATAAAGTGTTATAGGCTCATCAGGATTAAGACCAAGTATAACCTTTTCAGAATATGTAGGCTTGTACGGAGCTTTGCATTTAGGACATAAAGTTTTTACAAGTCTTTGTGATATTATACCAACTACTGCACTTGATACCAAATATGGCTCTATTCCCATGTCTACTAGTCTTGCAATAGTAGATGGACTGTCATTGGTATGGAGAGTGGATAGTACAAGGTGGCCTGTAATTGCCGCTCTTACAGCAATTTCAGCTGTTTCACCATCTCTTATCTCTCCTACCATTACTGTGTCTGGGTCTTGTCGTAGAATTGACCTTAGACCTGCTGCAAAGGTAAGTCCTGATTTTACATTAACCTGTACTTGGTTTATACCATTTAGTCTATACTCTACTGGATCCTCAATTGTTATAACATTTTTCTCTACTACATTTAACTCCTTAAGTACAGTATATAGGGTTGTAGTCTTTCCACTTCCTGTAGGACCTGTAACTAGAATCATACCATATGGTTGCGAAAGTATCTGGTCAAAGACCTTCAAATTTCTCTCACTAAAACCAAGACCATCTTTTGTAAAGTTAAAGTTACTCTTATCCAATAATCTAAGTACTATTTTTTCTCCATATACTGTTGGTAGTGTTGAAATTCTCATATCAACTTCCTTATCGTTGATATGGGTCTCTACCCTACCATCTTGAGGTATTCTTTTTTCAGCTATATTCATTCTTCCAATAATCTTTACTCTAGTAACTATTGGTGAAAGGTTGTTTCTAGGTAATTTCATGATTTCAGTTAAATCACCATCTACACGAAATCTAACCCTTATCTCATCCTGATAAGGTTCAATATGTATATCCGATGCTCTATTTCTTACAGCTTGTTCTATAATTGAATTTAATAATCTAACTATAGGAGCTGATGTGACCTCTGCCATCTCTGTATCGTCTAAATCATCATTATCTGATAATGCGAAATTTTCATTGAATTCTTCAAGTACTTTTTTGGTGCTCTCTACACTATAATATTTTTCTATTACTTTATTTAAATCAACTTCTGTTGCAATAACAGGTTCAAGCTCCATCTTAGTAAAAAGTTTAACATCGTCTATAGCAAAAAAATTCAAAGGGTCTACCATAGCTACGACTAGCTTATCTTCTTTTTTATCAATTGCTATAAGCTTATATTTTTTAACCAAGGATTCTGGCAGAAGAGTTGCTACGTTTTGTTTGATTTCATATTTACTTAAGTCTACACTAGGAAAACCTAGTTGAAACTCTAAAGCTTCTACTATTTCTTCTGAGCTTAACCAGCCCTTACCAACTATAATCTCTCCAATCTCAGAATTGGTTTTATTTTGTTCTTCTAGAGCAATATCCAGCTGCTGTCGAGTTATTTTGCCAGCATATAATAACAACTCGCCTATCTTTAAATTAGATTTTGGCATGTTTTTCATCCTTTTTAATTGCGAAGTTATTTATTCGACATTTTATTTAAACATTTAACTAGTTAATATCATTTAAATTTAATAAGATTATATGTCGATTATATCACGTTTATAAGGTATTTTATATAGTATCATTTATGATAACATTTTTTATGATATTAATTGGTTTAATTTTGAAAATTACTAAAATTTTAGCCTTAATATTATTTCGATTAAAAGTAAAACTATTACTAGGAGGCTGATAAAATGAAATTTAAAAAATTAAACCTTATAGCTTTAGGGCTGGTAGTTCTAATGAGTATGGCAGCATGTGCTCCAAGAGATACTGGTCTTGATAATAATCTAAATAGAATGTCTACTCAAACCAGAGTTAACCAAAATAGGTTAAATACCAATTGGGATAATACAGGCTTGACTGATAATGAAAGAATGATTGATGGTACTAATCTAGCTGGCACTAACGCCAACAATCTAAACAACGGTATGGTTAGAAACAATAGAATGACTACTAGCTTAGGAAATCTCAATACAGATGCAAAGGAAATTGCAAGAAAAATAGCTGCTCTCCCAGAAGTAGAAAATGCATCCGTTGTTCTTCATAATAATACTGCATTGGTGGGTGTTGATTTAAAAGGAAATAACAATACACTTAATAATAACACTTTAAACACTACAGTAAATAACAACAACATAAGTACAGCATTAAGAAACAAGATTGAAAAAATGGTTAAAGATACTACTAATGTTAAAGATGTTTCTATAACTTCAGACCCAAATCTAATCTCTAGAATCAGAACTATATCTTCAGGAATGACTAATCAAGTCGGAAATGATGTCAGAGATTTTACAAATGATATTGAACAGCTTATTAGAGATATTGTTCCCGGAGGTAGAAGAATAAATAACACAATTAATAGATAATAACAATAAGAAAAGCTTGTAAATCAAGCTTTTCTTATTTGCACATTTCTCTATTTAATTTTTCTATGGCTTTGGTTTCAATTCTAGATACATAAGATCTAGATATTCCCAACATTGCTGCTATTTCCCTCTGGGTTTTGCACCCTCCATCTATTAACCCATACCTTAATTGAATGATAATCTTCTCCCTATCCTTTAAGCAGGAGTCTATGGCTTTATATAGTTTTCTAGTTTCTATTCTTAAATCAACTTCATCGATTACTTGGTCAACGTCCGAGCCTAGAATATCCAATAGGTTTATTTCATTTCCTTCCTTGTCCATTCCTATTGGTTCATGTAAGGATAGCTCTACTTTAGTCTTTTTAGAAGATCTAATGGTCATTAGTATTTCATTTTCGATACATCTGGCAGCATAAGTAGCAAGTCTAGTTCCCTTATCCATATCAAATGTGGTTATGGCTTTTATAAGACCTATTGTACCTATAGAAATAAGGTCATCTAAGTCTTTACCAGTATTGTTGTATTTTTTTACTATATGAGCCACCAACCTAAGATTTTTTTCTATAAGTATTCTTTTAGCCTCCTCGTCTCCCATTTGGAAATTTTTTAAGTATAAAGCTTCCTCTTCTTTACTTAGGGGCTTTGGAAAAGAGTTTGAGTTTATCATATATCCGCATAGTATTACTAGTGGTTTAAGTATCCTGTCCAAAACCCTAATTACTAATTTTTCCATTAGATCATCCCCCATTTTTTAAAGTATATGAAATGGAGAATAGATTTGTGCTAGTACACCGGATAAATTCTATCTATCTCTTTAGCTATTTTTTCAAAAATAGGTACTGCAGAGCTGGATCCTGAATATCCATTTTCTACTAAAATGGTCATTACATATTTAGGTTTTTCTTTTGGAAAAAAACCTGAAAACCAACCGTGAATAGTATTTTTACCATTTAGTACAGCTTCTGCTGAACCAGTCTTCCCTCCAGCTCCATTAAAATATCCAGTATCCATTTTCTTTCCTGTACCTTTTTCTACAACATCTATTAAACTATCCTTTACTTTTTTTGATACTTCCTGAGATATTAATGTAATATCTGGATTTTTATTAATTTTCTTTAATATCTCACCATCTTTATTCGTTATTCCTTCTACAAGGTAGAGCTGTTTCTGAATTCCATCATTTGCTAAAATCATTAATAGATTTGTAATCTGAAGTGGAGTTGATTCAATCTTTCCCTGACCAATGGATATATTTCCTATGGCTGCTCCTAATATTTCATTATCATTTGGTAAATTTCCTCTTACTTCTTCTAATAGTCCAATACCAATCTTCTCTCCAAATCCAAGTTTCTTTGCAGTATCTATAATTTTTTTACCGCCTAATTCCTTACCTAACTGAATAAAAGTTGAGTTACAAGATTTATAAAAAGCTTCCTCTAAATTAATAAATCCATGTTCCCCTGTACATTTTATCCTTACGCCATTTATCTCTTCATATCCATTGCATAGATAATTTCTATCATCAAACTCCATATCCGATTCCAATGCTGCAATTAAGACCACCAATTTAAATATGGAGCCAGGTGGATAGGATACTTGTATAGCTTTATTATAGAGTGCCATATCTGAATTATTTAAATACTCATGTATTCTATCTTGCTTAAAATTTGGCCTAGATGCCATAGCTAGTATTTTACCTGTATCTACTTCAGTTACAACAACTGCACCATTTATCCTTTCACTATCCATGATTTCTTCTACCTTTTCTTGAATTTGATAGTCTATGGTAAGCTTAATTGCCTCGGGATTATTCGGGTCCTTATTTTCACTTACATGCTCTGATGCATTTAGAATAATTTTTCTGCTTCTATCATACTCAAGAACCAAAGTCCTTTCACTTCCAACTACACTACCACCACTCAGATATTCATCATAAACCCTTTCAAGTCCTGATTCTCCAGTGTTCTCTGACTTATTTGTATATCCAATTACATGTGATAGGATACTATCTGAGTTATATCGTTGAATCATATCTATAAAATAAGTGTTAGAAAAACCAGTATCAAAATCATTTCTTACAGGTATTTGAAGTATATATTTATTATCATCTAATAGCTCGTTAATTTCTTTCTCCGATAATGTACTATTTTCAAGGGTTTTTTTCAAGAGTTCTTCTTCCATTAATTGATTTTTATGGACGATAAGAGTTCTAATAGATTCTTTATTTGTCAAAGGTATTAAGTTCCTATCAAATATATCTCCCCTTTTTATACTTGTGTTTATTTCTGTACTTCTCTGTCTTATAGCCAAATCACTATAAAAGGAAGCTCTTACAATTTGGATATAATACAGCCTAATTGCCAACAAGGTACATATCAATGTAGTTATAATTCCAAATCCTATTAATCTTTTCTTAGACATAAAAAACCCCCCTATATCCATATCTTTGGTATATAAAAAGGGTTTTATACTATTTTTCTAATATAAATATTATATTAAATACTTAGTGAACAACTAACAGTGAACAGTAAACAAGAGTTTGAAAAAATTACTCTAGATTTTCCTTTTTCAGAATGACAAAAGAGCAACCAATGGTTGCTCAAAAATTGTTGTTTACTATTCGTTATTTAATTTTCACTTCTTTTGATAATCTCATTGATCTTAGTTACAATAAGGTCAACTGCTACCTTATTATGTCCGCCTTCAGGAATTATTATATCTGCATATCTCTTAGTAGGTTCGACAAACTGTAGGTGTGCTGGCCTTACTGTGCTCATATATTGTGAAATGACAGATTCTAGCGTTCTTCCTCTATCCTTCATATCCCTTAAAATTCTCCTAATAACTCTAACATCTGAGTCCGTATCTACGAATATTTTTATATCTAAAAGATCCCTAATCTCCTTTTCAAAGAA
>CAZAJU010000118.1:0-5747 GCA_964485455.1 uncultured Tissierella sp. | reverse complement strand
GGTAAATCTCATACAAGTATAGGGCTTGGAATAAAGGCTTGTATAAGGGGTTACAAGGTGCTTTTCACCACAATTCCACTATTGATAACCCAGCTTAAAGAATGCCAAAGCCGGAAGACTCTTTTAGCATATGAAAGAAGATTTGAAAAATATGACCTTGTAATAGCGGATGAGTTAGGATATATATCTTTTGACAAAGAAGGAGCTGAGCTATTATTCTCTAATCTATCCCTAAGAGCCTCAAGAAAATCAACCATCATAACTACAAACTTATCATTTGACCGTTGGGACGAGATATTTGGGGATCCAGTAATTACTGCTGCTATGGTTGATAGATTGACTCACAAGGCCATTTTAATAAATATGGAGGGAGATTCTTACCGACTAAGAGAATCGATGCGAATTGCAAAAACTTCAGAAGTATAGATAAACATTGCACCTATGGATATGGGTCTATTCGTAGGTGCATTATATTAAACAAAAGTGACCTAGAATTCGATGGTCTTTTGACCTAAATTTCAGTTGACATATACAACTCTTCCTTTAATCATTGGGGTCTCTTTTCCTTTTTTGATGTCTTCTAAACGATTATTGATTATGCTATAAATCTTGTCTGCAAAAATAATAGCATTAACAAAACTTGATTTATCAATATCTTTTTTAAAGAACATCAAAAGAGTTAGGGTTATAAAAATCAGCTGTTTGATCATTGTATTTTTTTGTATCCTCCTTCCCGTAATGTTTATATATAAACATGAAGAAAGATACCCCACGAAGGAATTATCTTTCCCTCATGGAAATGTAAATTATTTTATTTCATAATAGCCTTTTTAAGTTGATAAGAATCATCCAATTAATTATGTAGTATTATATGCATTTTACAATAATAAATAACAAATCCAATAAATGATTAGGAATTGACTAAGATGCTTGTATAACATCTTTTTTTATGCCTTTTTCTTAATCCTTTGAACTTAATCCTTTGTACTAATTCCTTTGTACCGAATCTCTTCTACTAATGCCTTTCTACTACCTACTAACCACTAACTACTATTTACTGAATAACTCCCGTCTATTTTAAGTAATATAAAGAAGAAATTATTGGAATTAAAAAGGAGGAGATAAATTGAAAAGAAAAATAAGTGTAGTGACATTACTTATATTTATGATTTTATTGTTTTTTCAGGCTTTCCCGGATAATGCAATAGCTGCATCTGAGATAGAATTTACATTTCAAGAAAAACTTGATCCAAAGCTTGAGAAAATAGGTAGTTTCTACCACTATGAAACCATTGAAGCCTGGCATTACAGTGGAGGCTATTGGAAAAATGTAAAGCAGGGAATTACAGTAAACGACTCGTTAGTTGAAGATTTGAGACACCTTGAAAGGTACTTTATCCCATCAGGTGGTTATCCTATTTCATTTACCTTGCCATATGAAGTTCAACAGGCTATAAGTCAGGGAAAGAAGGTTGTAATACAGGCCGAGTCGAACCATCCAAACCTTCATATTGGTGATATGTTAAAATTTATAGACCAGCCAGCGAAGTACAGTGTAACAGTAAGTGGTAATAAGTTAAGTGCAATGATACACCCAGTATTCAATTATGAACAATCGGCACTTGGTGGATTCATTACCTTTACTGACTATGGTTTAGGCTTAAGTAAGGAAATTCCTTTTGTAAAGCAGATGTATGGCTCAAATGGTTATTCTTTATTTTATAAGAATGGAACATCAAGAGGTGCTTGGAATGGTCTTTCAAATTACGTATATAGTCCTGGATCCAATCTTATTGATATAAAAACAATAAATCCAGATGGTACATTTAAGTCTACGTACTCAATAAATACAGATCCTTACGGAATGACATCAACAAGCGATATTAGAATAGGTCAAAGTTCTGGAGTGTTTAAATCAGCAGGAGCACTTGGATTGCTTTTCGGCTACCCGATCAACTTCAATTTCTATGTAGAAGGAGAAGGAAAATCAGATATAGTAATGACGGAATTTGAACTTGTAGAAAAAGCAACTGGGAAAGTAGTTGATAGATTTAAGAGAACTATTGATCCGTTAGACCCATTTAATTCAAGTAAACAGACATTAACAAGGACAACGTCCACAGTAACAAAGGCTCCTGTTGTAAAGGCGGGAGTAGAATATAAAATAAGAGCAAAGTATCAGTTTATATCATTTGCAGAAGGTGCTTTTGATATAAAGAATCCTGCATCTATGACTGCAGCACAAAAAGCTATTACTACGGGAGTAAATAGAAACCAACTTAATATAATGTACTCTTATGATAGCAAGGCATTAGTAGATGGAAGCTTTGATTATACTGGTGTTCAAAACAGTAACGATAAGCCAAGTATTGCACTTAAAAATATGGAGACAGCAACATTTGAATGGGATTATCAAGTACCAGCAACTGTTAAGAGATATGTAAAATTAGCTGGAAAAATTCCTGTAGACTTTGCAGCGGTAAACACAGACACCAATAATGACTGGGCAGTAGTATATGGTCAAATTGCAACTTCAAATATTGGAATAACAGAGCCAGTTAAACTATATAGAGGAGGAACAGAGGTAAAATTCCTTGATCCTAACTCATCGCATAGTGTAAGATTTAGAGTTGCTCATTTGTTTGGGGAAGAAGATATAGTACAAAGATTATAAGAGGATAGTACAAAGTGGTCCATTATTGAGAAAGCAGAGTAAATGAAAAGCATTTAGAGTCTATTAGAAATGAGATAGTAGAACTATTAGAGAACAAGAGATATGACAGGATATAATAATGTAATACTAATATATTATGCATTCCAGTTAGCCTTGGATAATATCTTATTTTACATCTTGTTGCTAAGTATAACTCATTTAAATAAGAATAGGATGTTTGATAGCTTCAATAAATTACCCACTATGTAGAATATGGAATCAAGCCAATTTCAGAAGTAGGGGATATTTAAACCTCGTTATAATTGGAAAATGAATAACAAATATGATAATCTATTATTAGATTAGTTGAACATAAGTAATATTATGTAAATCAAGAATTATTTATATATGATAAAGTACAAGGAGGGGTCAAAATGTTAATTGGACTTATGAAAGGAATTGGAGTTTTCTATTACTGGACTTGGTTTATTTGGCCATTTGTATTCATGTTTTCTTTCTCTTATGGTCTTGTTGAAATTACTAAAGATAAAAATGCTTCTGGAAAAAACATATTAATTGCAGCCATATCTCTTTTAATTATTTTAGCTGGAGTGGCTTCACCTGCTTTTAACTAACGATTGATTAAAAATATTTACTTAGACAGTTTATATGTCGTAACATTTATATTACAGGTCGTAGTAGTAGAATTTTATGCAATATCAACTCAAAATTACGGAGGTAAAAATGTGAAAAAATATTTTATTATTTTACTTACAATATATATTGTATTAATGATAACTGCTTGTGTAAACTCAAATAGTGAAGTAGTAGGAGAATATGATATAAGTAAGCTTGGAGGCGATTTTTTAAAGAGTGGCAACGAAGCTTATGCCATAGGGATTAACAAGAATGAAATGCCAATTTTTAAAGATACTGACAAAGCTTTTAACCAAGCCCTTATTGATTATGCAGATGGATTTATAGCTATTCAAGAAGAATATAATTTAAAACCAATAAGCAATAAAAATTGGGAAGAATACAAAACTTATGGATGGCAATTAGCTACGGATGATGAATATGTACGAAAGCAGGGAAGTCAAATAACGCAAATTTTTGATATATTCGAGAACAGTTTTAAATAATCAAAATAATTCAAGTATAGCGTCACATCTTAGAAGTAATGATATAAAAACAAAAATTATTTATATAAAGGAGGATTTTTCTTGAAAAAGATACTGATGGTGATATTGGGAATTGTTATAGTATTTTTGATAAGTAGTTGCTCAAACAAACCTTCCAAAGTTGTGACATTAAAAGAAGTTATGAGCAATCAGGATAGTCGACTGGAAGAAATATTGCTTGAATTACAATTAAAAGACGATGGAATATATTCTCTTGAAAAAAAAGAACATAAATATATCATATTTAATGGAACTGAAAAGTCATACGAAAACATTGATTATGAATTAAATGGTACTATTCTGAAAATAAAATTCAAAACAGGTACTTTATATAAAATGAGACAAGTTGTGTATGAAGTATATCCTTTTCCATCAGATATTTATGACACTATAACATTAGAACAAAACGGTGAAGAAACAATATTTAAAGGAATATATGTAAATTGATTTCGTATAATTCAAGTATAGCGTCGCATCAGTAGAATATTTTGACATAACTGTATCAAATTTTAAATTAAAAAGGAGGAATAAAAATGGCACGCATACCAATAATGCTAATATTTTTAGCCATATTAGGTTTAATAGTAACTTTTGTTGTTTCAGGATTTAGGAAAGGTGCTTCTGGTATTAAAATAATGCTATTAGGCATTAATATTACTTTATTAGGGGGGATAATTGTAGTTGACACTAATTCTAACCTTGGAGGTATAGAGTATTTAATTGTGCTTTTAGGGTTATTAGCTTCTATTATAGGTTTTGGAAAAAAAGATTAATTTTGGGTCACAATATTTATATTATACGGCGTAGTTATAGGAAAATGTGACCTATAAAAAATATAAATTACAATTTGTGAGGTATTGAAGTGAAGAAAATCGCAATAGTATTTTTTAATATTGCTTGTATTATTAGTTGCATAGTTGGAATATGGCATTTTTCTGTTCCGTATTCTTTTAAATGGTATTCATATATACCTGACGCTCCAATTGAAATATACCAATCAATTAACTACATAAATTTTTGCTTTTCATTTTTGTTAACTGGAATTAGTTTGTTATTAATGATGGTACAAAAGCAATTATTCGCTGACTTGATAGAATTAAAGGTATTTTATGTATTCTTTGTTCTTGTATGGTTATCAAGAGTTATAATTCAAATTATTTGGCCATGGCCTTCAAGCTTGCAAATGTGGTTAGTTGTTGGCTTTGCTATGGAGCTCTTATTTGTTCTAATCCCTATGATATATTTTCTTTTGACTTATTTCACAGGTTCTATTGAGTCTCAGCAGTAAAAATTGGGATGCGAGGATGTTTTAAGAAATAAACTGACAAATAATAATTTAATGGAGGAATTTATTTATATGTTTGGAAAAGATAAAAAAGAAAGTAGATTTGTAATAAAAGAAAAAGAAGAGCAAGCATTTGGCTTTAATTTTATTACAGTATGTATTGTTGTTGATACACAGACAGGAGTTAATTACTTAATGACTGTTGGTACTGGTTTGAATGCAATGACACCATTGTTGGATTCAGATGGCAAGGTATTAATTGACCGTGGCACCTGTTAAGTCGGAATGTTCTTAAATTGTATCATATCAGTATTAAATTATGTGTTAATAATCATGAAAATATTTTTATGGAGGTATTAATTTTGAAGCAAGATAATAAAAAAATAGGGGTAGGTTCAATTTCATTATTACTGTCTATTATAGGAATCTTATTTGTTTTTTCTTTTGGCGATAAAGTGTGTTATGGAGATGTTATTTTGAAATATATAGGTTTAAAGCCTTGGTCTGATGGTAATAGTGGCTTGCATTATACAGTATTCTATTCACTTATATTTTTTATACCATCATTTATTTTGGGATATAAATTTAAAAATAATTTTGGAGCAAAAATGGGTAAAATAGTTTCTTT
>CAZAJU010000117.1:0-5773 GCA_964485455.1 uncultured Tissierella sp. | reverse complement strand
TTCAGAAGAAGCATGTGGAGATATGAACCAAAGAGGTGGCGGTAACTTTGCTAAATCTATCGCTGAATTAGCAGGCTTTGTAAACGCTTCAGGTTCAGACGTAAGAGGATTCTGTGCAGCTCCTGCACATACTCTAATTTCAGCTTCTTCATTAGTATCAGCAGGTACATTTAAGAATGTAGTTGTTGTATCAGGTGGATGTACAGCTAAACTTGGTATGAATGGTAAAGACCATGTTAAGAAAGGTGTTCCAATATTAGAAGATGTTATCGGAGGATTTGCAGTATTGATTTCCGAAAACGATGGAGTTAACCCTATATTAAGAAATGACCTTGTTGGTAAGCACAATGTAGGTACAGGTTCTTCACCACAAGCTGTAATTCAATCACTTGTTACTGCACCTCTTGATAAAGGAAACTTAAAGATAACTGATATAGATAAGTACTCAGTAGAAATGCAAAATCCAGATGTAACTAAACCAGCTGGAGCAGGAAACGTTCCAGAAGCTAACTACAAGATGATCGCTGCTATCGGAGTTAAGAGAGGCGAGCTTGATAAGACTGGCATGAATAGCTTCATTGAAGAGCATGGTATGGAAGGTTGGGCACCAACTCAAGGTCATATTCCATCAGGTGTTCCATATATTGGATTTGCAAGAGAAGAAATGCTAGCAGGAAATATCAATAGAGCAATGATCGTTGGAAAGGGAAGTTTATTCTTAGGTAGAATGACTAACCTATTCGATGGTGCTTCAATTATAGTTGAAAAGAACCCTGGAAAAGTTGAAGAAAGTAAAGGCGTTTCTGAAGATGAAGTAAGAAAACTTATAGCTGAAGCTATGAGAGGCTTAGCTTCAACTCTTATAGAAGATTAGAGGTGAGATAATGGCAACCAATGATATCAAAAATGTAATTGGTAAGGTTTTTAAAGATATAGCTTCTTCAATAGAAACTGGTCAATTTGGTCAAAAGGTAAGAGTTGGTGTAACTACTCTTGGTAGTGAACTTGGTCTTGATAATGTAGTAAAAGGCGCTGAAATGGCACAATTTAGAGACAGTTCTATAGAGGTAGTACTAATAGGACCGAAAGTTGATTCAAAATTGACTCAAGTAGTTGTAGAAAGCGAAGATGAAGGCTACAAGAAAATGGAAGAATTACTTGATAGCGGAGAAATCGGAGCTTGTGTTACTTTACACTACCCATTCCCTATTGGAGTATCAACAGTAGGTAGAGTAATTACTCCTGCTGCAGGTAAGGAAATGTTTATAGCAACTACTACAGGAACTTCATCACCTCATAGAGTTGAAGCAATGGTTAAGAACGGTTTATACGGTATAATCGCAGCAAAGTCTATGGGTATTGAAAATCCAACAGTAGGTATATTAAACGTTGATGGAGCACGTCAAGTTGAAAAAGCTCTTAAAGATTTATCAGCTAAAGGGTATAAAATCAACTTTACAGAATCAGCAAGAGCTGATGGTGGTGCTGTAATGAGAGGAAATGACCTTTTAATGGGTACTCCTGATGTTATGATCACTGATACACTTACAGGAAATGTTTTGATGAAGATGTTCTCCTCATTTACAACTGGTGGAAGCTTTGAAGCACAAGGTTATGGTTATGGACCTGGAATCGGCGAAGGATTTGATAGAACTGTATTGATCATATCAAGAGCCTCAGGAAGCCCTGTAATTGCAAATGCACTTGCTTATGGTGCAAACCTTGTAAAAGGTAATATTAAAGCAGTAGCTAAGGCTGAGTTCGATAGCGCTAATAAAGCTGGCTTCAAGGATATCCTTAATGGATTGACTAAGGAAGTTAAGAAAGAAGCTTCTACTGAAGAAGTTAAAGCTCCTGCAAAAGAAGTTGTAACTGGAACTATTGACGGAATAGATATAATGGAACTTGAAGATGCTGTTCAAGCTCTATGGAAACAAGGCATCTATGCTGAATCAGGCATGGGTTGTACTGGACCAATAGTAATGGTAAATGAAGCTAAGCTTAGCCAAGCTATAAAAGCTCTTGCTAATGCTGGTTTCGGTGTAGGCGAGCACGAAGGTTGCTAATATTTTTAATAAACGAGGCATAGATTATCTATGTCTCGTTTTAACAAGAATGAGGAAAACGATTGTATTAAAGAATAAAATCTATTAATTGTTTGGTAATAACCCAATTTGGGGTATAAGTAGCAAGAAGACGTTAGTCTAATCAATTGAATAGGGGGTCATAAAATGAAAAAAACACTTGCTTTGGCTTTAGCTATGGTGTTAATAGCCTTAAGTGTAGTAGGATGTAGTAAACCAGCTACTGATAATGGTGGCGCTCAAACTCCGCCTACAGAAAAGGGTGGAGCTTCTGATGGATTTGAAATTGCTCTTATAACAGATAAGGGTAACATCGATGACAAGTCATTTAATCAGGGAGCATGGGAAGGAGTAGTTGCTTTTGCTGAGGCAGAGAATATTACTCATCAATACATCAAGCCTGAGGAAGCATCAGATGCGGGTTATCTAGCTGCTATCGATTTAGCAGTAACTGGTGGAGCTAAAGTAGTTGTAACTCCAGGATTTTTATTTGAAGTACCTATTTATGAAGCTCAGACTAAGTATCCTGAAGTAAAGTTTATTCTTCTAGATGGAGCTCCTCATACAGCTGATTATGCAACATTTGAAACTAAAGAAAATGTCGCATCAGTAATGTATGCTGAGGAACAATCCGGATATCTTGCAGGATATGCTGCAGTTATAGATGGTATGACAAATCTTGGATATATGGGAGGTATGGCTGTTCCTGCTGTACAGGCATTTGGATATGGATATCTACAAGGAGCAGAGGATGCTGCAGAGGAATTAGGACTTGCTGATGGAGCTGTAAAAGTAACCTACCATTATACAGGAAACTTTGAAGAAAACGATACAAACAAGGCAACTGCAAGAACTATGTACCAAGAAGGAAAAGAAGTTATATTTGCGGCAGGTGGAGCTGTTGGTAAGAGTGTTATGTCTGCAGCAAGTGAAGCAGGTGCAAAGGTTATAGGCGTTGACGTTGACCAAAGATATGACAGTGAAACTGTTATTACATCAGCAACTAAAGGTCTTGCAGCTTCTGTAATAAGCGTTCTTGAATCAATATATAAAACAGACAGCTGGGCAACTTTTGCAGGGAAAACAACATACTTTAATGCATCCAATGACGGTGTTGGCCTTCCTACAGTAGTTATTGGTGATGCTGCAGCTGATGCATTTGATAGATTTGAAACTTTTAACAAGGCAAAATATGATGAAATATATGCAAAACTTGGAGATGGAAGTATAGAAGTAATACGTAAAATAGAAGTAGCTGATGCTACAGGTTATGCAACAGCTGATGAATTAACAAGCCAATTAAATCTTGCAAAGGTAGCAGTAACAACTAGATAACACTATAAATAATTTAACTAGCTACAATATTGGTTTAGTCTTATGCAAGTAAAAAATGGAGGAAACTAATATTTCCTCCATTTTTTAATCTCTAATTAGAGAGATTTCATATTGATAAATTGTTAGAAAAGCTACTTTTATTAAAGTTATTAATCAAAATTCAAATTTATAAGAAATCTAAATATTTATTATTTAATTTGTGATAAGATGTATTTAATAATGTAGACCCATAACAAAAAATAAATGATAAAGAAGAGGATAATGTGGAAAATTATATTGTTGAAATGCTAAATATTACGAAAAAGTTTCCTGGTATCATTGCTAACGATAATATAACCCTCAGATTAAAAAAAGGGGAGATACATGCACTTCTTGGTGAAAATGGAGCAGGGAAGTCAACCCTAATGAGTGTACTCTTCGGACTCTATCAGCCTGAAATGGGTGAGATTAGAAAAAACGGAGAAATCGTTAAGATAAATAACCCTAATGATGCCAATGACTTAGGTATAGGTATGGTACATCAGCACTTTAAACTGGTAGATATATTTACAGTGCTGGAAAATATAATACTTGGAGTAGAGCCAAATACAATGGGTTTTATTCAAAAGAAGGATGCAAGAAAAAAGGTACTAGACCTCAGTGAAAAATATGGACTCAAGGTAGATCCTGATGACTTAATTGAGAATATTACAGTGGGAATGCAACAGAGGGTTGAAATCCTTAAAATGCTATATAGGGACAATGAAATCCTAATATTTGATGAGCCAACTGCAGTTCTTACCCCTCAGGAGATTAAAGAGCTCTTGCAGATTATGAAAGGATTTGCAAAGGAAGGTAAGTCAATATTATTTATTACCCATAAGCTAAATGAAATCATGGAGGTTGCTGATAGGTGTACAGTCCTTAGAAAAGGTAAATACATTGGAACAGTGGATATAAAAGACACTACTAAGGAAGAACTATCTAGAATGATGGTTGGAAGAGACATCAGCTTTAAGGTTGAAAAGGAAAAAAGAGAACCTGGGGATGTGGTTCTTTCTGTTAAAAATCTAACCGTTCCTTCTAAAACTAGCAAGAATAATGCTGTAAAAAACGTTACCTTTGATGTAAGAGAGGGAGAAATTGTCTGCCTAGCAGGTATAGATGGAAATGGGCAGACAGAATTTGTTCATGCCCTGACTGGACTTCAAAAATCAACATCAGGAAGCATTACCTTAATGGGTAATGATATTACAAAGGCACCTATTAGACAGCGTTCTATAAAGGGAATGAGTCATATCCCTGAAGATAGACATAAACATGGTCTTGTACTGGATTACAAACTTGAAGAAAACCTTGTTCTACAAAGATATTGGGAGCCTGAATTTCAAAAAGGCGGATTTATTAAATTTGATGCAGTTAGAAAATATTCAGAGAGTTTGATAGATAGATTTGACATAAGAAGCGGACAAGGGCCTATAACCATTGCTAGAAGTATGTCCGGTGGGAATCAGCAGAAAGCCATAATAGCAAGAGAAATAGATAAGAAGCACGATCTTCTTGTGGCTGTACAGCCAACTAGAGGATTAGATGTAGGAGCTATAGAATATGTTCACAAACAATTAGTCCAAAGACGAGATGAAGGAAAGGCAGTATTTCTTGTATCACTTGAATTAGATGAGGTAATGAATGTAAGCGATAGAATTCTAGTTATCTATGAAGGCGAGATAGTAGGGGAACTGGATCCTAAAGAGATTACCGTTCAGGAACTAGGACTTTATATGTCTGGTGCTAAAAGGGATAATATAAAGGAGAATAACAATGGCGACTAATAATGACATAAATAGTAGTAAAAAATACAACATCAAGAATATTACCAAAAGTAGCGGATTCTCGTCATTTACAGCTGCTTTAATGGCTATATTTCTTGGAATGTTCTTTGGATTTATTATAATGCTTATTGCTGCTCCAGAGAAGGCAGTTGCTGGATTTAGATTTGTCCTATTGGGAGGTTTAAAAAGGATAGGAGACGTATTTTACTTTGCTACACCTATATTAATGACAGGACTTTCTGTTGGATTTGCATTTAAGATGGGTTTGTTTAACATTGGTGCTTCAGGACAGTATACAATGGGTTTATTCTTTGCTTTATATGTTGGTTTTATGATGGATTTACCTAATGGCATTCATTGGATAGTTGCTATCTTAGCCGGCATTGTTGGGGGAATGATTTGGGGCCTAATACCTGGAATTTTTAAGGCTCTCTTAAATGTTAATGAAGTTATAACATCCATAATGTTTAATTATATTGGCATGTATTTAGTAGATATGTTAATTCAAACCAATGAAATTATGTATATATCCACTATGACTAG
>CAZAJU010000116.1:0-5801 GCA_964485455.1 uncultured Tissierella sp. | reverse complement strand
AGAGCTAATATCAATAAACAAATATAAAAAATCCTTTTAACCATAATCTCACCCCGTGTTAGTCTTATTTAGTTCATAGTATCATTTTAAGAATAATGCATTTCAAAAGAATCTCATTAACAGCTTCCTTTGTAAACCATATAAACTATATGTATAAATAATAATTCACATTCTAAGTATTTTTATCTTCAATTAGTTGTTTGTAAAATTTTTAAGTTTAATTATAAAACAATTTACAATATGGTACTGATCTACCACTTGTAAATTTAATTGCTGCAGGAGATGCTTCCATTATTATACCATAATTACCAATTTGATAACCAGGATTTCTCATTGCATAATAACCAACATATCTTGTCTGTAGAGGATCATATTCTGTTACTAATACTTCATGGCACCATTTGCATTGCCAGCAAGCTCCACTTGAAAATATGGTTTCTTTACTTCCATCAGAATTAACCTGAATCAATGTTCCCCAGCCTCTACTAAACATTTCATGGTCACCCCTACCTGGGCAAGCATCCACCGCTAATATTCCTATTCCAGTATCATTTTGATCTAGAGGTAGATATGTTACCTCATGCTCTTCATGGATTGTAGCTTGCGCTAAAATAGGCAAGCTTATGAGAAATGTACAAGCAATTAATAGGATTATTAACTTTTTGTTTTTTCGTGTCTTTGTTAACATAGATTTTCCTCCCCTTTGTATTAAAAAATGTGTTTGTATATATTTATACATATAGTTTTCGTGTGTTTTAATATCATTGTATTTTAAGTTAGCTAAGTACCTCTTCACTAATGTAATGTCATCATCTTATAAAATCTTACAAAAATTTTAGATAAATTTTTTCTATACTTTTAATTAGGGGGTAATGGAAGGTGGATAGGTCTTGGATGAATTAAAATCATATGATTTGTTATGGAATAGAAATACTATGATTAAAATACTTGGTAATCCTAAATTTATATGATAATATAGGATAAACTTATTTTGCTATATTTCTTAAGAGATGCTTGGGGGGGCTGATGATTATGAAATTGAATAACAATTCTTTATTTAAAGATACATATATGAAGTACTTCGATGAAATATATGGCTATTGTCTTTTAAGATTACGATATGATTTGGTGAATTCTTACTTGAGGGGTCTAAAGGTATAGTAAATGACTTAGGGCTCGCCACTGCAAATGCAGTGCCTCTAAATGGCTCTATAGCTGCTGTAACTCTTACTGGAGTTGGGGCTATTACAGGCCTTGATGGCTCAGGCTTCTCTGGAATATCCTTAGCTGGCTCAGTAGCAAAACTATTTGGGGCTGCACTAGGTAGGGGAGTAGCAACCCTTACAGCTCTTGGTCAAGTGGAAGGAATTTGGGTAGGAGGTGGAACCTTAATTCCTTGGGCAGTAATTCCAGTAGCAGCAATTTGTGGGGTAGACCCATTTGAACTTACAAGAAGGAACTTTAAGCCTGTAGTTATAGGATTAGTGGTGACTACTATAGTGGGAATGTTTTTAATCTAATTAGAAAATAAATAAAGCCTCTGAATTCCATTTAATTCAGAGGCTTTTCTTAACTTAGTTGTAAGCTATGGAAATATTTATTTGGATTCAGATAGAATATTTGCCAATACTACACCATTAACACTGGCCTGCATTAGTCCTCTAGTGATTCCTGCACCATCTCCTCCAACATAAAGACCTTTTATATTGGTTTGGAAATCCTTATCTATAATTACTCTGTTAGAATAAAACTTAACTTCAACTCCATAAAGAAGGGTTTCATCACTTGCAAGACCTGGAGATACAACATCAAGTGCTATTATCATTTCATCAAGACTCTTCATTATTCTATAAGGTAATACTAGACTTAAATCACCAGGGACTGCATCCTTAAGTGTTGGAATTATATTGTTTCTTACAAGTCTTTCCCCTGTAGTTCTTCTTCCTCTTTTAAAATCCCCATATCTTTGGACTAATACCTTGTTTCCAGAAAGCATATTTCCAAGACGGGCGATATGCATACCGTATTCAATAGGAGAATTAAAAGGTTCTGTGAAGTGCTTTGAAACCAGTAGAGCAAAATTTGTATTACTAGATTTTAAATCATCGGACTTATAACTATGTCCATTTACTACTGCTAGATTGCCTTCATATATCTCAGTAGATACTTCTCCACCTGGATTTGAGCAGAAAGTTCTTACCTTATCATCAAAAGTAGGTGTATAATATACAAGCTTACTTTCATACATTGCATTATTAAGTTCTTCCATTACTTCATTTCTGGTTTCAACTCTTACCCCGATATCCACATCTCCTACTTCTGTCTTTATATTATGCTTTACGCATATATCCTTTAACCAATCGCTTCCTTCACGGCCTACAGCTGCAACTACTTTGTCAGAAAGATACTCTTGATCAGCCATAACGCCTTTAATACTACCAGCTTCATTAAGAATAAGGTCTTTAACTGGGTTTCTAAATTTCATTTCAACGCCAATTTTTTCTAAATACTCTTGAATTCTAAAGTAAATATTATAGCCTTCTTCAGTTCCCATATGTCTTATAGGACATTCAACAAGCTTTAGATTTGCATTGATGGCTTTCTTTCTTATATTTCTTATTTCATCTTCTTTGTCTATTCCGTATATTTTATCATCTGCGCCAAATTTTATATAAGTCTCATCGACATAATTAATCAACTTTTGTGTTTCTTCATAACCCAAATACTCAGGTAAAGTTCCGCCAACATCAGGTGATAATGAAAGCTTCCCATCTGAATATGCACCTGCGCCTGCGAAGCCTGTAGTTATATTACATGGCTTACAGCCTATGCAAATACCGGTTTTTCTTTTAGGGCAAATTCTTTTTTTAATTGAATTACCTTTTTCCAAAATAAGTATTGAAGAGTCTGGGTTATTTTTCTTTAATTCCAGAGCTGTAAAAATTCCACATGGACCAGCTCCTATGATTATTAAATCATATTTCATCTTTGTACCTCCTATGGTCATCTTTAAAACCAAAGAATATCATACACTATTGCTTAATAAAAATCTACAATAATATTGTAAAATAATGCAAAAATATTGAGTTAATAAATGCAAAGTAAGTTGTAAGTATCTCAAGGGTTTAAAGACTTTGGTTTTATGAAAATACATTCTTTAATCCTTCTAAATCTAGGATTTTTATATTGTTCATATAGAAGTCTATAAGTTTATCTTCTTTCATTTTCATAAGTTCCCTAGATAAAGATGGTCTTGGGGTGTTTAGCATCTCTGCCATCTTTTTTCTGCTAAATGGAATATTTAGATAGGTGGAGCCTTGCTTTTTATATTCTATCAATAGCATATTAGCAATCTTTTTTCTAATGCTCTCCAAAGTAAGATTAGTAAGCCTTTGATTAAGCATTAGAATTCTATTTGATAGTACTCCCATAAAATTATCAATTATTCTGGTGTCTAAAGTCATTAGATGTACAATATCCTTTCTTTGGATAAACATCACTTTAGATTCATTATCTGAAATAATGGTTGCAGGGTAGAAATGTTGTCCTGAAAATACAAGAGCTTCACCGAATATATTGCCGGCCTCAAAATAATTTATGGTAACATTCTTTCCAGATTCAAATGACTTATGAATTTCTACATTTCCTTCTAGAATAATACCTAAACTATTGCAGTCATCACCTTCAATTGCAATTACATCCCCATTGGAATATTTATTAATATTATATGGAATATTAGTTAATACATTTTCTATTTCTTCACCATTAATATTTTGAAAAAGAACACATTTTAGTAGGCTATTTATATATCCTTTCATTTACTCACCTTTAGGAAGTTTTAAATTTTAGTCAGTTATATAACTTTCAACTATCTGGCCAAAATATAGAGTATGATAATCATCAATAGGGTAATTCCTTTTAATGATTTCCTCACTAAGATATTTAGGATCCATGTCCTGTTTAAATACGATTTTACATTCATAATGGAAATTACATTCCTTAATAATTGGAGTTTCCACTGTTTTGGACTTTTTAAAAGTAAGATTCATCTCCTTAAATTTATCTACATCTCTTCCTGAATATGTTCCACAATAAGCCAATTGTTTTTTCAAATCTTTGTTAACTGGAACGCTTACCGTAAAATTATCGGATTTTTCTATTATGTCATAAGTATGCCTTGATTTTCTTACCATTACCATAAGCATAGGTTTATTCCAAATAAATCCATAAGTAGCCCATCCGATTGTCATGGTATTTATATCTTCCTTTGATTTTACAGTAAGAAATGCCCCCTTTTTTATCTGATTTAGTACTTCTTCTAAGTCTTGATTATATAATATATCCTTGGTCATTTAATCACCTCTCTGTTAATATTATACACTAAATCACACTTTATTTGGTTTCATTTTCTATTATTTATCATTCTTGCATATAGATTATGGAGGAGGGAATATGGTGACTAGAGCTAAGCTTATATTATATTTAATGCTACTCTTACTTATATTTATTTTTATAGGTGGATCATTGATAAGAGTAGAAAACAAGAAATATGACCAAGATGTATATAATAAAAGCCCATCAGTTAAAAGAGGTATTCATATAGAGGTAGATAGAAAGACACTACATCTTGTGGATTATAAAACAGGAGAAATAATTAAATCATATACAGTTGCTACAGGGAAGCCTTCATCGCCAACACCCCTAGGCACATTTAAAATTAGAACTAAGGAGAAATGGGGTGAAGGATTTGGCTCAAGATGGATAGGGTTGGATGTGCCTTGGGGTAATTATGGAATACATGGTACCAACAAACCGGGATCCATTGGTTTTAATGCTTCAGCAGGATGTGTTAGAATGAGGAACAGTGACATAGAAGACTTATTTGAAAGAATAGACATGGGATGTACAGTAGTTATTACAAATGGAAATTTCGGCCCATTTGGATATAGCTTTCGAAATTTAAGACCTGGTGACAGAGGAGCTGATGTGCTTGAAGTACAAAAAAGAATGAAATTACTTGGTTTCTATACAGGAAATTTAGATGGTATATATGGTGAGCTAATGAAGAAATCCTTAATTGAATATCTTAAAAGCATTCAATATCCAATAACAGATGAAATAACAAGACCGATTTATGAACTGTTAGGAATTATTTTAATGGAGTAATAATTACAAAACACTTTGTTTATCATAATTTTATTTGGGTAAAATTAAGTTAGTTAAAAATACTAATATATATTTAAATAACAGATAATACTTAGGAGGTATATTATGGCATCAGAAAAATTAATCAAGGAACTGAATGATCAATATAATTTTGAAATAGCATCAGGTTATATTTATCTTGGAATGGCAGCTTATTGTAAAGCTGAGAATATGAATGGATTTGCACACTTTTTTAACGAGCAAGCAAAAGAAGAATACTCACATTCAAAGAAATTCTATGAATATCTTTATGATATAGATGCTAGAGTTAATCTTCAAGCTATTCCAGAGCCAAAGAATGAATATAGTTCATTTTTAGATGTTTTTGAAGCAGCTTTGCACCATGAAAAGAAAGTTACTTCCAGAATTTATGCTCTAATGGATTCAGCAAAAGCTGAAAGTGATTATGCAACTATTGAATTTTTACAGTGGTTTGTTAAAGAGCAAGTTGAGGAAGAGAATACATTGAGAGAAATCATTGCAGTATTAAAGGGTATAGATAATAAATTCACTGGTCTATATCTATATGATAAAGAATTAGGAAGAAGACAATAAAAATATTATTTTTGGTAATAATAAAAAAGATAGGTTAGACC
>CAZAJU010000115.1:0-5916 GCA_964485455.1 uncultured Tissierella sp. | reverse complement strand
TCCTTCTATACTTTTGAATAATCCTTTATATTTTTTAGGACCTTAGTCCTATTTTTACAATTATCGACATAACCCATATGAATCAAGCAAAAAAATAAAAAAAGCTACTAAATTATCATTTTATGTAGCTTTTGTTACTAGTTAATTGATAAATAAAACTGATAGTAAAACTTTCCTATTCGTCAACAAAAAAACAGAGACTTTAATCTCTGTTTTGACCTTGTTTTATATATAATTCTATATAGTTCTCTTTTTATTTCTTAAAGCCCATAACAATATAAGTCCAATTGCTATAGTTAAAATACTTACTAGCTGTGCTACTCTAAATCCACCCCACATTAGACTATCTGTTCTTAAGCCTTCTATTAACCCACGGGCTATTGAGTAGAGAATTATATATAATAGAAACACCTCTCCCTCTACTTTTGCTTTTTTCTTGTACCAAATAAGAAATAGGAAAACAAGAAAATTCCAGATAGATTCATAGAGAAAAGTTGGATGAACTTTCACTCCATCGATTATTATCCCCCATGGAAGGTTTGTTGGGCCACCATGAGCCTCTTGGTTAGCAAAATTCCCCCACCTTCCAATTGCTTGTCCTAGGATGAGACTAGGGGCCGTTATATCCCCTAAAGTCCAAAAACTTAGCTTTTTAATTTTGCAGAATATAAGTGCAATTATTATTCCTGCTATTACAGCTCCGTGTATAGCTAGCCCTCCACCACGGATATTAAGGACTTGATCTGGATTATTTTTGTAATAATCCCAGCTAAATATAACATAATATGCTCTGGCTCCTAAAATTGAGCCTGGAATTGCGAAAAGCAAGAAATCTAAGAGAGTATCTTCATTAATACCTCTTCTCTTTGCTTCTTTAGTCGCTAAAATAGTACCAACTATTACAGCAAGGGCAATTAGTATTCCATACCATCTTACCTCGAGACCAAAAATAGAAAATGCCACTGGATTCATATTAAAACCACCTTTCTGTACTCAGACAGTATACCATAATTCTAATCATTTCTTGAAGCTTTAATTATAGAAAGAACCATTTTATCAGCTACAAAGTGTGATTTGAATCTCTTAATAAGATCAGTAAATTCAATACTTTCAACTACATCTAGATAATCCAAAAGATTAAAACCATCAAAATACATATCTATAAAATTATTTACGATAAATTCCTCAGAATTGAAACCCATAAGAAAGCTCCCAAGATTTTTCTTTTTAAGCCTTAAGAAATCCTCCTCGTTTAAAATCTCTTCTGCAGGTCTTTTTATTAGTTCTAAAATTCTTTCATTAACTAGCTCCGGCTTATTTGATTGACCAACAACTAATGAATGGCCATAGCTTTTTTTCCCAGAATAATATGCCCCAAAACTTTGGTCAATAAGCCCTTCATTGTATAGGTCACTATAGAATTTAGCACTAGGCGTAAACAACAAGTCCAATATCATATTAGTTATAATATCCTTCTTTACTACCTCTTTTCCTGCATGCCCTAAGTCTGTATCCTTAAACCCTATATAGAAAAGGGGAATATTAACAGACATTTCTTCTTCAATTAACTTCTGATTTACATTATCAGGCTCTACATCAAATATTCTCTTAATCTCATTCTCAATCTTGAGCTCCTTTTTTTCACTTTTCTTTACAACTTCTATTATTTCTTCAAATGATAGATCTCCAACAACAAATAGCACCATATTCTTAGGGTTATAGAAGGTATCATAGCTCTTATATAAAAGATCCTTAGTTATAGTGTTGATACTTTCCACTGTACCTGCTATATCTATTTTTATAGGATGATTTACATACATTGCCTTGAGACAGTTAAAGAAAACCTTCCATCTTGGGTTATCATCATACATCTTAATCTCTTGGGCTATGATTCCCTTTTCTTTTTCTACATTATCATCTGTAAGATAAGGCGATTGAACGAACTTTATCAATAGCTCCAAACCATCATAAAAATTATCAGTAGTATAGAATAAATAAGCTGTTTGATTGAAATTTGTATAAGCATTAACA
This sequence comes from uncultured Tissierella sp., assembly GCA_964485455.1. Taxonomy (GTDB): domain Bacteria; phylum Bacillota; class Clostridia; order Tissierellales; family Tissierellaceae; genus Tissierella_B. Next base: position 3,885 of record CAZAJU010000115.1, on the reverse strand, counting down.
TTGGCCCCAAGTTTTGAAAACTGGTCAAATATATTTGCCTCTTCCTCTTCAAAGAGTTTATGCTCAAGAAAATGAGCAATCCCTTCTGGAACTGTTATAGGTTCGCTCTCTCCTATTGGGATAAATTTGTTGTCTATAGAACCATAATGGGTTGAAAACATAGCATATTTTTTAGTAAATCCAGGCTTAGGCATAAAAAAAACCTTTAAACCACTCTCTAATTCCTCGAATAATATCTTTTCTTTTATTCTATCATTATATATTTCTTTCACCATATGACCTCCAATTAGTTTATACCTTTCATGAAGTATATCGTATCGATACTAATACTTTGAGCAGCAGATATGATTTCTTCTCTTGTAACTCTATCAAAATCATTAATAACCTCTTCAAGTGATCTAGGATCCTTACATAAATTCTGACTAAAGAAGAATTCAGAAATAAGGAATGCACTGTCTTTAATGGATTCAGTGGATGTCTTTATGGATTTAATAGAGATTTCTATATCCTCATCACTAAAATTTCCACTTTTCAAATCATCTAGCTGTTCATTAATTATATCTACTGTTTTATTATAGTTTTCAAATTCAATACCACTGTCAACAATCATTAGAGACTTATACTTAAGAATTGTGGAACTACTATAATATGCAAGACTTTCTTTTTCCCTTACATTTTTAAACAACTTTGAATTAGGTCCGCCACCAAATATATCGCTTGCAATAAGAAGACCATTATAGAGCTTATCCTCATATGGTATTCCAGTTTTATAGCCTATAACCAGTTTACCTTGGTTAACATCCATTTTCTCAGTTACAGCTTTCTTTTGATTAACAGTTCCAATAATAGTCTCTCGCGAAATACTTACTGTATTATCTCTAGACAATTGGTTTTCGTTAATAAGATATTCTTCTAGCTCTTGGCTTAAATTACCTACATAGAAAATTTCCATAAGACTAGTGTTTAATATTTTATTATAGTGTTCATAGAGCACTTTTTCATCTAATTTCTCAAGGTCTTCAGTATATCCTAGCTGATATAAACTAAAACTCTCATTTTTACACATTTCCTCTATACATCTATTAACTGCATATTGCCTCTTATCATTGATCTTTCCTTCTATTCTGTTCTTGTGATTCTCAATTTCTTGTTGCACAAATTCCTGTTTAAAAAATCCATTTTCTAAATAAGGCTGGAATATGATCTCCTTAAGCATCTTCATTGCTTTAAAATCCTGGTCCCTATCCAAAAGATATTCTCCACTCGCCCATTCCATAGTAAACCTAATAACATGTCGTTCACCTCTTTTGTTTATAGCACTGCTGTAACTGGCACCATACATGTTTTCAAGTTCTTTCTCAATAAGTTGATTATCTGGAAAATTTTTAGTACCCCTCTTTAAAATTAAAGGTATAACTGCATTTTTTGTAACATCTTCCCTATTTAAAGGTCTTATAAAATAATAACTCAATAGATTTGATTTAAATTTATCAGTTTGAACCAAGTTCAAGAAAATTCCATTTCCTAGTTCAATTCTTTTAGATTTTAGCACTTATATCTACCTCCTCAATGTAAATACTATACCCAAATACAAAGAATAGAAAACCCTTCCGCGAAGATATCCTAGAAGAGCTTTCTATGGTCACAGATTAAATTTGAACTTCCTAATCGATTTTAGATTTTATTTTATTTATTTCTTTTAAAGAACTATCATAGCTTTTACCTTGTAAAATATTGGTAACTATATCGCTAATATCCCAAAATATCTTATGATTATCCGTTATATGGGTATCCTTAATTTTTCCATCTATTGATTTAACCCTACTTTGGATTAAATCCTTGATTTCAGGAGTTAACCTTTCATTATATGCAATCATTACTCCAATTAAAGCCTCATCATTTACCACAATAGTGGTCGCATCATCTATTCCATACAATTCAACAATAGAATCAGAAATAAGCTCAGATCTTTCAATTACATCAACCTCTTGTCCTTGAACCGTAATAGAATTATCCTCTTCCATTTTTATGTTATAAAACTTATCTTTAGAATTATTTACTTCATTTTTTCTACAACAACCTAAGATTAAAAATATTGCAATAATACAGTATATAATTTTCCTTTTCATCTATATCCCTCCTAATATTAGGTTTTACATATTTCTCATAAATAATACTAGGAATATAAGATGTTCTTAAATTGAATTTATAATTAAACTTTTATATTGGATAGGTCAAAAAAAGAGGGGTCTTCCCCTCTATTTTAATTCCTCTGCAATTTTAACTCCAGAGCTAGTTCCAAGCCTAGTTGCGCCTGCTTCAATCATCTCTTTGGCAGATTTTAAATCCCTAACTCCACCGGATGCCTTGATTCCGAGCTTATCACCTACAATTCTTTTCATCAGTCGTATATCCTCTACAGTAGCACCAGATGTACTAAAGCCTGTAGATGTTTTAACAAAATCTGCTCCAGCCTCCATTGATAACTGACATGCCTTTTCCTTTTCATCTTCGGTCAACAAACAGGTTTCAATAATTACTTTCACTATAGCTTTTGGGTGAGATGCCATAACCACAGCTATGATATCATTTCTAACAGCATCATAGTCCTTGTCCTTTAAGGCACCTATATTAATTACCATATCGATTTCATGAGCACCATTTTTAATTGCATCTTCTGCTTCTAAAGCCTTCAATTCCTTGGTGTTAGCACCTAATGGAAAACCAACTACAGTAGCAATTTTTACATCTGAATTCTTCAAAAGCTCTCTACAATAAGGGACATGATAGGGATTTACACAAATCTGTCCAAAATTATATTTGATTGCCTCTTGGCATAGGTTTTCAATCATCATTCTTGTAGCGTCTGCTTTTAACAACGTATGATCTATCATAGATAAAATGCTATTCATCTTTTCCCCCTACTTTATTATTTCAACCATATCTCCATTATTTATTCCTGCAGCATTTCCTTCTTCTAAGTCTACATGCATTTCTAAAGCATAAGCTTTATTCACTCTAACTAGTACATTTTCAAAAATTAAGCCTCTTGGACCTTCTACCTTTACCTTAACTATTTCGTTGTCCTTTACGCCAAATTCTTCACCATCAGTTGTATGCATATGGATGTGTCTTGATGCAACAATGATACCTTCTTTTATCTCAACTTCACCCTTAGGCCCAATAATCTTTGCACCTGGGGTATTTATTATATCTCCGGAATTTCTTACCATAGGCTGAACACCTAAGTGAAAGGCATCTGCTATGGATACCTCTAATTGAGTGTCTCCCCTAACAGGACCTAATATTCTAACGCCCTTTATTTCCCTCTTAGGTCCTACTACATCTACAAGTTCTTCACTGGCATATTGACCTGGTTGTGATAAGTCCTTCTTCTTAGTAAGTTCATATCCTTCTCCAAACAAAATGTCCAAGTGTTCTCTGCTTAAATGAATGTGTCTATTGGATAAAGCAATTGGTAAATGTGTTTTCATTAAGCTTCCTCCTTGATATATAATTACCTTTATTATACCAGTAATTTATAATATTTGAAACCTAAAAAGGGTAAATAAAAAGCTTTTACCTATGAAGGTAAAAGCGCTCATCACTATCTATGTTTTTCCCAATTTTTAAGAGTTCATCCTTGATTTTAGCATTATCCATAATTGGATTTTTATCAGTGTTTGATACTAAGTAGTTACCTTTGTAATCGCAATTGATTGCCCTAAAGAAGAAATCAATTACTGGATAGACTCCATTAAAATGGTCATGGGTAAATGGAGCTCCTCCCACAGATAAAAATATACCCTTTCTATCCTTACCTCTCATGTAATTATCTCCAATTGTATATTTTATAGACCAGTATCTTTGACACCTATCTACAAT
>CAZAJU010000114.1:0-5961 GCA_964485455.1 uncultured Tissierella sp. | reverse complement strand
ACAGATACTTAGAACACTTAATAAAGTGCTTCTAAAACATATTATACGAGGAGGTATATTTTGAAATTAAAAATTCTTTTACTGGCTGCAGTGATTCTTTCTGGCAGCCTTTTAGGCTGTAATGGGAAATTGGAGCTGATGAACAATGATGCTTCCTTAGATGATATTGAATATCTAATAATAGAAGGTGGAGAAGTAAATTTACCTCTTACACCATTTAGCACTTTAAATCCTCTAATGACCAACAATACAAGCTATCACTATTTTAGCAAATTGATCTTTGAAGGATTATTTGAATTCGATGAAAACCTAAAACCCGTTCCTCGTCTAGCTTCTAGCTTTACTCTTATGGACAAAGGGATCTTGCTTGACTTAAGAGATGATGTATATTGGCATGACGGTGAACAGTTTACAGCTGATGATGTTGTATTTACAATAAATGTTCTTAATTCCTATAGTGGAGAAGGCACATATCTAAATTTAATTAGTCAAGCATTGGGGGCCTTTATGACAGAAGGCAGCATGAATGCTAGGAAGTTAGATGAATTTAAGGTGGAAATAAATTTCTCTCAAGGCTTTAGCAACATGAGAGAAATCCTAACCTTTCCGATAATACCCCATCATCAATTCAGCGATCGTGGAAGTAACTATTATTCCTTAGCTCTTCAGATGGACAACTATACTCCTATAGGTACAGGACCATTTAAGTTCCAAAGCTATGAAAAAAATAAAAGCATAAAACTTATTGCAAACGAGAACTATAGAGAAGGAACACCATCTATAGCCGTAGTTAAGGGAAAAGTATTAGATGATGAGGAACTTTTCCTAACTGCCTTTGAGGCAGGTCAAATCGATATTACACCTACAAGCGAAGTGGATTGGGACAAATATCAGAACAATCCTAATGTGAACATTAGCGAATATACATCATCTCAATACGAATTCCTTGGATTCAACTTTGCAAAGGAAATCTTTCAGGGAGAAAATGGTTCTAAATTAAGACAAGCAATGAATTATGGAATAAATACTCAAGAGATTATCCAAAAGATATATTTAGGAAAGGGTACAAGGACAGATATCCCTGTGAATCCTAGTTCTTGGCTAAAGTCAGAAGCCGCTGTTAAGTATAGCTATGACCAGGATAAGAGCAAGGAAATACTTCATAGTCTTGGGTATTTGGATTTGGATGCGGATGGAATTCTGGAAGATGGAGAAGGAAACAAGCTGACCTTAAGGTTGGTGACAAATTCTGCGAATTTATTTAGGATGAGAACTGCACAAATGGTGGCAGAGGATTTAAAATCCGTTGGAATAAACATAATATTGGATTTCAATCAAAACTACAATGAGGAACTTACTCAAGAAGAAAGCCTTCAAGAATGGAATGCTTTAAATAATAAAATAAAATCAGGCAACTTCGATATTGCACTTCTTGGATGGAATTTTTCTGCTGTTCCTGAGTTCTCCTTTCTATTTCATAGCAGTCAAGTAGACAAGGATAACTTTATAAAATATTCAAATCCTAAAATGGACCTTTTGCTTCAAGAGGTAAACAATTCCAGAACTGAAGAGCTGAAACTAGAGAACTATGGAAATCTACAGGAGTATTTTCTAGATGAGTTACCATATATTAGCTTGTTTTTTAGAAATAGAGCCATACTTATAAATAGCGAAATAAAAGGAAACCTATATCCCACATTTTTCAATCCATATAGAGGATTGGAAAAATGTTTTATGGCTTTAATACCAGAATAATGTTGAATTTTTAAGGTATAATCATTATAATAGTAGATGGTATTCCAATCACGAATACCTATGTGCAGGAGTGGCGGAACTGGTAGACGCACTATCTTGAGGGGGTAGCGGTCATAGATCGTGAGAGTTCGAATCTCTTCTCCTGCACCATCAAAAAATCCTTTCTTTAATTCAACTAAGTATTAAAAAGTATAGCTTAGTTAATCTAATCTTATTCTTTTAAATAAATTTAAACAAAGAGGTGGAATCGAATGAGACTTGACAATGTCACTTTTAAGGGTGGTTATCATGTACCTGACAATAAAAGTTATACGAGTGGCAAGGCTATTGAAAAAGCCAAAGAGCCAATGGTTGTCTATATCCCGTTGCATCAACACGTTGGAGCCCCTTGTGAAGCTTTAGTAAAAGTAGGGGATACAGTAAAGATAGGCCAAAAGATAGGTGATTCTAAGGCAAGTGTATCTGCACCGGTTCACGCAAGTATTTCAGGTACAGTGAAAAGCATTTCAAAGAAATATAATCCAAGTGGACAGAGAGTTGATTGTATAGAAATTGAATCCGATGGTCTAAACCAATATGATGAATCCTATGGAGTTAAATCCGATTTATCTAAGCTTTCCAAGGATGAAGTGATCATAAAGATTAGGGAAGCGGGTATAGTTGGTATGGGAGGAGCAGGATTCCCATTACATACAAAGCTTATAACTTCCGATGATAGTAGTGTTGATACTATAATCCTAAATGGAGCGGAATGTGAACCATATCTAACCTGTGACCATAGAATAATGTTGGAAAGTCCTGAAAAGATTGTAACTGGTTTAGAGATATTGATGAAGTATTTAAAAGTGGAAAACGGATACATAGCCATTGAAAATAATAAGATGGACGCAGTTCAAGCAATGAAATCAGCTGTAGGCGAAAAGGGCTTAAACGTAGCTACAATGGTTACAAAGTTCCCACAGGGAGATTCATATAGAATTGTAGATTCCGTCTTGGGAAGAAAGGTTCCAAAGGGTGGAAGAACCAAGGATGCAAATTCATTAGTAACCAACGTAGGAACAGCTATGGCTGCAGCAGAAGCAGTTCTTGAAGGCAAGCCTTTAATTGAAAGAGTAGTTACGGTTACGGGAAATGGAGTTAAGGAGCCTAAGAATTTATTAGTAAAAATTGGGACAACCATAGGTGAGTGTATCGAGCAATGTGGAGGCTTCAACGGGAAACCTGGAAAAATCATATCAGGAGGTCCTATGACAGGAACCTCATTATTTACATTGGATACACCTGTTACTAAGGGTACCACTGGAATTCTAGTCTTAACTGAAGATGAAACTAAAGTAGAAAAAGTGCTTCCATGTATCAAATGTGGTAAATGTGTTGAAGTATGCCCAGTTTTCCTTCAACCATTATTTATCTCTGCTTATTCCTTAAGAGACAATATGGAAATGGCTAAAAAATATGATGCTGAATCATGTATATCATGCGGCAGCTGTTCTTTTATATGTCCATCTAAAAGACCTTTAGCTGAATCTATTGTGCATGCAAAAAATGAAATAAAGATAAGAAGAAAGAAATAATAAGCGAGGAGGAATAGTAATGGAAGATATTAAGTCAGCTGGATTGCAATTAGATGATATGCTTACAGTATCCCTATCGCCTCATGTAAGGTCTAATAGAACCGTAAGAAGCATTATGCTTGATGTAATAATAGCATTGATACCAGCTATGATAGGAAGTATTTATTTCTATGGTATGAATGCAGTTAAGCTTATAGTGGTAACAGTTCTATCTTCAGTATTATTTGAAATGGGAATACAAAAGCTTTTAAAAAGAGAAGTCAGAATAGGAGATTTAAGTGCTGTTGTAACAGGAATACTATTGGCATTTAATTTGCCAGGCCAAACACCTTGGTGGGTAGCAGTATTTGGGGCAGGATTTGCAATTATAATAGTAAAGGAATTGTTCGGAGGAATAGGCTCAAACTTTATGAACCCTGCATTGGCAGCAAGAGCTGCATTGTTGATGTCTTGGCCAAGTATTATGTCGGTTTACATACATCCAGATGGAATGAGTGGAGCTACACCTCTAGCAATACTTAAAGGAGCAGAGGGAGAGTTACCTACAATTGCCCAAATGTTTATAGGTGATATTGGAGGCTCAATTGGAGAGACATCAGCTATACTACTCTTAATTGGTGCAGCATATCTTATAATTAAAAAAGTTATCGATTGGAAAACTCCAGTGATTTACATATTAACAACTGCAATTGTTTTAGTTTTATTAGGCGTAGATGCTGGAAATCTAGTTTATCATGTTTTAGGTGGAGGACTAATTCTAGGAGCTTTCTTCATGGCTACTGATTACTCATCTACACCTATCACCCCAATGGGTAAAATAATATTTGCTATTGGTTGTGGGCTATTAACAGCTCTAATAAGAGTAAAAGGTGGCATGCCAGAAGGTGTATCATACTCAATTCTTATTATGAACGTAGCCAGTCCAGTAATCGAGAAATGGACAAGACCAAGAGTCTTTGGGGAGGTTAAGAAAAATGAATCAAACCGTTAAATTTGGCTTAGTATTGTTGATATTCGGAGCAATTTCAGGAGGAGTATTAGCTTTTTCAAATAGTAAGACTGCACCTATTATTGAGAAAAGGGCAGCAGAAGAAAGCGTTAAGGCATATAAGGAGTTGTTTAAAGATGCCGATGAAGTAATAGCTATTGATGAAGGAAAACTTGCTGAAATAAAAGCTGAAAATACATTTGTACTAGAAGTGTTTGAGGCAAAGAAGAGCGGAGAAATTATAGGATATGCCTTTAAGACCAAGTCATCAGGCTATGGTGGAGATATAATTACCGCTTCTGCTTTTAATGTAGATGGTACTATTTCAGGAATTAAGATATTAGCAAACTCTGAGACTCCGGGTCTGGGAACTAAGGTAGTAGAGGATCCGTCCTATGGAGCTTCCTATGTTGGTAAGAGTGTAGCCAATGATTTAGTGCTAGCAGCATCTCCTGCAGGGGATAATGAGATTCAATTATTATCCGGAGCTACTATTTCCTCAAACGGAGTAATGACAGGAGTAAACGAGGCAAGAAAAGTATACTTAAACTACTTTACAGATACACCGGTAGTAGAAGATAAGGAAGATGACAGGGGCTTTGGACCTAATGGATTGGTATTTAAAGAAGCTGATGAATTCGTAGCCATAGACTCTGCAAAACTTGAAGAGATAAAAGCAAACAATAGATTTGTTAAAGAGGTTTATGAAGCAAAGTTGGATGGAGAAACAAAGGGGTATTCATTTTGGACTGTATCAGGTGGTTATGGCGGAGAAATAAAAACCGTCATAGGCATTGGTCTTGATGGTACAATAACTGAAATAAAAGTTATCGAACAAGTTGAAACACCTGGCTTAGGAACTAAAGTAACAGAGGCAGCATTCCAAGATTCTTTCGTTGGTAAAAGTGCAAGAGACAAATTAGTACTTTCAGCTCAACCTGCAAAGGACAATGAAGTACTATTATTATCAGGAGCTACTGTATCCTCAGATGGAGTTCTATATGGAGTAAATGGTGCTATAGATGCTTATCTAAACAACTTTGCAGAATAGATGGAGGTGTAGAACATGAATCTAATGAAAATATTTAAAAATGGTTTAATAAGTGAAAATGCCATATTTGTACAGTTGATTGGTATGTGTTCTGTTCTTGCAGTTTCATCTACTGCAACGAACAGTGTAGCTATGGGTATGGCAGCTACCACTGTTTTGGTAGGTTCTAATATTTCAATTTCCCTGTTAAGAAAGGTAATTCCCGAGGAAATTCGTATCCCTGTTTTCGTAGTAGTAATAGCAACATTTGTAACTATAGTCGATATGTTTCTAAATGCATATGCACCAGATATCTATGCAGCCCTAGGGATATTCATTCCCCTAATAGTAGTTAACTGTTTGATACTTGCTCGTGCAGAAGCTTTTGCATATTCAAATGGAGTTATTCCATCAGCTGTTGATGGATTGGGTATGGGACTAGGATTTACGATGGCTATTACCATATTAGGAATTTCAAGAGAATTTTTAGGCTCAGGCTCAGTATTTGGAATCCGTTTACTTCCTGAAAGCTTTCAACCAGCTGGTATGTTTGTAGCTGCTCCTGGAGCATTTATACTACTTGGTATCCTTATAGGAATATACAGAACCATATT
>CAZAJU010000113.1:0-5979 GCA_964485455.1 uncultured Tissierella sp. | reverse complement strand
ATGAGTAACAAGAAAAGCTACACCTAATGATTCTTTAGAATCTTTTCTTATTACGAATAGGAAAGTCCTACTATATTTTTTAGCTGTTTATGGACTTTCCGTTGATGAGTAACAAGAAAAGCTACATCTAATTATTCTTTAAAAGCTTTTCTTATTACTTGATATTTTTCATTGCTTCCTCTGCAAATTTGGTAGTAACTATTGATTTATAATCAGCTCTTTTATCTAGCTCTCCTGCTAGTTCCATTATATCCATTAAATGATTTAAGCCTTCCTCTGTTATGATTAAATCTGGTTTCCAGGAATCTTGAGCTTTATATCTCTCTACTAGGATTTTTAATGTTTCAAGGTCGGTTTCAGGGAACTGAGGCTGAACTGCTTTAGCCACATCTTCAGTGGAATTGTTTTGTACCCAGATCATTCCCTTTAATATTGCATTGGTAAACTTTTGGATTACATCAGGATTTTCTAGCATATATGTCTTAGTAGCAGAATATGCAGTATATGGAATATAACCACCTGCTTCTCCGATTGAAGCTACTATATGGCCCTTTCCTTCCTTTTCGAGGGAAGATGCTACAGGCTCAAATAATGCTACATAGTCTCCTTCACCAGCTACAAAAGCACCTGCTAGTACATCAAACTGTACATCAGTACGGACATTTACATCCTCTGGAATCTTAAGTCCCTTATTCTTTATTACATACTCAAGTGTCATTAGAGGCATTCCACCCTTACGGCCACCTAGGATTTCCTTGCCATCTAAATTGGTCCATGAGAAATTCTCCTCTTTTTCTCTGCCAACTAAAAATGAGCCATCCCTTTGGGTAAGCTGTGCGAAGTTGATTGCATAATCATCCCTACCCTGGTTATAAACATATACCGATGCTTCCGGCCCCATAAATCCGATTTCTGCTTCTCCACTTATGAGAGCTGCCATTACCTTGTCTGCTCCTTTTCCATTCACTAAATCGATCTTCAAACCTTCATCTTCAAAGAAGCCCTGAGTCATGGCCACATACTGTGGAGTATAGAATAGACTGTGAGTAACCTCAATTAAGGTAATTTCTTTTAAATCCGTTTCTTTTTTACATGCCGTAAGTATAAATCCCATAACCATAATGATTACAAGGATTATTGCTAGTTTACTAAAAAGCTTTGACATTTAATCCCTCCTTGTATAATATTGAAGTAAGATATGACCTATTGTTATAATATTCTAGTCATTCTTTATGGTTACTTTAAATGGGGGTGAGTTAATGAATATACCAAATTTAATAACGATATTTAGACTGTTTTTAATACCAGTATTTCTCATGGTATTTCATTCAAATATTGAGAACAATATCCTATATGGAGGTTTGATTTTCATATTAGCGGGTATTTCAGATGTTCTTGATGGGTTTATAGCTAGAAGGTATAATCTTACTACTAAATTGGGTACTTTCCTGGACCCCTTTGCTGATAAGCTTATGAGTTTTGCAGTGCTTATTAGCTTTACCATGAAAGGTTTAGTGCCTTTATGGATTCTTGTGCCTATTATAATAAAGGAAATTTTGATGATAACTGCCGGACTCCTTATGTATTTTAGCAAGGATAAACGAGTTATTCCATCAAATAGATATGGGAAATTGGCAACATTATCCCTTTATGCATCAATTACAACTATTGTATTGAAGCTTCCGCCTGATATCATAAGATTCTTTTTAATAATAACGCTATTATTAAATATAGTAGCTTTTTACAATTACTTAAAAATATATCTTAAGAAGAATTAGGAATTCTATTACGTTGACAAAGGTAATCTAAATTTATATAATTGTGTTTAGAGAGCCATGGATAACATGGAATTAAGGTGTTATTGTGATCCCTTCGTCCTTTGTTTGAGACGGGGGGTTATTTTTATGACAAATGCAAAACAGCGATGATTTTACTATAGGAGGAAGAATATGTTAGAGAATTTACCAAAGACGTATAATCCCAAGGACTTTGAAGATAGGCTCTATGAGTTCTGGAGTGAAAATAGTTACTTTACACCAAAGGTAGATAAGAATAAAAAACCATTTACCGTTATGATGCCGCCACCAAATGTTACGGGAAGCCTTCATATGGGTCATGCATTAAACAATACTATTCAAGATGTATTGACTAGATGGAAGAGAATGGACGGTTATGAGGCACTTTGGCTACCGGGAACTGACCACGCTAGTATTTCCACAGAAGCCAAGGTTGTAGAAAAGATAAAATCCGAAGGAAAATCCAAGGAAGAAATGGGTAGGGAGGCATTCCTAGAGGAAGCATGGGAATGGACACATTTATATGGGGGAAGAATCAAGAATCAGCTTAAGAAACTTGGGGTTTCATGTGATTGGTCTAGAGAAGCCTTCACCTTAGATGAAAACCTTAGTAAGGCTGTAGAAGAAGTATTTATTAGACTTTATGATAAGGGTCTTATCTATAGAGGAAATAGAATTATAAACTGGTGTCCTAGCTGTTTAACGGCTATATCCGATGCTGAAGTTGAGCATGAGGATAGTCATGGATCTATTTGGCAAATTAGATATCCTCTAAAGGATGGAAATGGATATATAGAAATTGCAACTACAAGACCGGAAACTATGCTTGGTGACCTAGCTGTAGCTGTAAATCCTGAAGATGATAGATACAAGGATATGATAGGCAAAACAGTTATTCTTCCATTAGTTGGACGTGAAATTCCAATAATAGCTGATAGCTATGTGGAAATGGAATTTGGAACAGGAGCAGTAAAAATCACTCCATCTCACGACCCTAATGACTTTGAAGTTGGGGCAAGACACAATTTAGGTCAATATATAGTGATGAATGAAGATGGAACCATCAATGAAAATGGTGGAAGTTATGCAGGTCTTGGCAGATTTGATGCAAGAAAGAAAATCGTTGAAGATTTAAAAGAGCAAGGTTATTTAGTAGCTATTAAAGAGCATGACAACGCTGTAGGTCATTGTGAGAGATGTAAGACTATAATCGAGCCGCTTATATCAAAGCAATGGTTTGTAAAGATGGAGCCGATGGCTAAGCCGGCTTTGGAAGCATATCAAAAGGGCGAAGTGGATTTCATACCTGAAAGGTTTGGAAAGATTTATACTCATTGGCTTGAAAATATTAAGGATTGGTGTATTTCTAGACAGCTTTGGTGGGGACATAGACTTCCTGTTTATTATTGTGATTCCTGTGGTGAGGTAATGGTATCACGTACTCCTGTTGAAAAATGCACAAAATGTGGAAGTACAGATGTAAGACAGGATACAGATACACTTGATACATGGTTTTCATCAGCATTATGGCCATTCTCAACACTAGGCTGGCCTGAGAAAACTCCTGATTTGGAATATTTCTATCCTACAGATGTACTTGTAACAGGTTATGATATTATCTTCTTCTGGGTAATTAGAATGGTATTTTCAGGCATCGAGCAGATGGGAGAGGTTCCATTCAAGGATGTGTTCCTTACAGGTTTAGTTCGTGATTCCCAAGGAAGAAAGATGAGTAAGAGCCTTGGAAATGGAATTGACCCATTGGAAATCATCGATGAGTATGGTGCAGATGCCTTGAGATTTACTCTCTTAACTGGAAATAGCCCAGGAAACGATATGAGATTCTATACTGAAAGAGTTGAAGCAAACAGAAACTTTGCAAATAAGCTTTGGAATGCAACTAGATTTGTTCTTATGAACCTTCAAGAGGGTATTAGCTTTGAAAATATAGATTTAGAATCCTTAGAAGAAGAGGACAAATGGATATTATCTAAGCTTAATAAGACTATAAAAGAGGTTTCAGATAATCTTGATAAATATGAGCTTGGAATGGGAGCTCAAAGAGTATATGACTTTATTTGGGATGAATACTGTGACTGGTATATAGAAATGGTAAAATCCAGATTATATGGAAGTGATGAGAGTAGTAGAATTACAGCTCAAAAAGTACTGGTATATGTACTTAAGGATATATTAAAGCTTCTACATCCATTTATGCCATTTATTACAGAGGAAATCTGGCAGAACCTTCCTGGAAATAAGGATGCCCTTATAGTGACTTCATGGCCAAAATATAAGCAAGAATTGGAATTCGAAGATTCAGAAGCTTCTATTGAATATATTAAGACTGCTATTAAGAACATTAGAAATGCAAGGGCAGAGATGAATATAGCGCCATCTAGAAAAGCCACTACTATATTTGTAACAAGGGATGACAAAATAAAATCCTATCTAGAAAATGGAAAGAGATACTTTATAAATCTTGCAAGTGCAGAGTCAATTCAAATACTAGATACTAAAGAAAATCTTGGTGAGGATAACATTTCTGTAGTTCTTGACAAGGCTGAAGTATTCCTTCCACTTAAGGAGTTAATCGACTTTGATAAGGAACTTGAAAGACTTGAAAAGGAAAAGGAAAAATTAGAAGCAGAAATTAAAAGAGTAGTTGGAAAGCTTTCTAATCAAGGCTTTGTAGCTAAGGCTCCGGAAAAGGTAGTAGAAGAGGAAAAAGAAAAACAAAGAAAATATGAGGAAATGCTTGAAAAGGTTCTTGAAAGACTTGAAAGCATAAAGAACATCAAATAGGAGGCAATTATGAATTATCAAGAGGCGCTTTCTTATATAAATGATAAGGATAAATACGGCTCTAGACTAGGTCTTGAATCTATTTCAAGGCTTTTGGAGCTATTAGGAAACCCCCATAAAGGATTGAAATATCTACATGTAGCAGGAACTAACGGTAAAGGGTCGGTTTCCTCCTATTTGGCAAATTGCTTAAAAACTGCAGGATATAAGACTGGATTGTATACATCTCCATATCTTGAAAGATTTAACGAGAGAATTCAAATCAATGGTGTAGATATACCAGATAAGGCTCTAGCTGATATAACAAACAAGGTAAAAGAAGCTGCGGATAAAATGGTGGATGAAGGAATGCTTCATCCAACTACCTTTGAAATAGTTACAGCACTTGGTTTCATGTATTTTAACCAAGAGAAATGTGATTATGTGGTTTTAGAGGTTGGACTTGGAGGAAGATACGACTCTACTAATGTTATAGATACTCCTCTTGCATCCATTATTACTACCTTAGATTATGACCATACTGAGATTCTAGGTAATACAATAGCTGAGATAGCATATCAAAAGGGTGGTATTATAAAGAAAAATGGAATCACGGTGTCATATCCTCAAGAGGATGAGGCTATTAAGGTGTTAGAGGACCTTACAAGGGAAATGGATGGTGAATTTTATCTTGATCCTGCAGATAGCATAGTGATAAAATCAGAAACTGAATTTGGTAGTACCTTTGATTTCCGTTTTGGGGACGAAGAACTTAAGGATATTAAGATATCAATGCTTGGAGAATATCAGATATATAATGCTTCCCTAGCAATCACAACTCTTCTTGTACTAAGAAGTAAGGGTCTAATAAAAATATCCAACGAAGAGCTTTATAATGGTTTAATAAATACTAAATGGAAGGGAAGATTAGAGGTTTTAAAGAGAAATCCTACTTTCCTAATCGATGGAGCTCATAACACTCAGGGCATAACTCATTTAGCTCGAGCATTAAAGCTGTTTAAATACAATAGATTGATCCTTGGAGTTGGTATTTTAAAGGATAAGGATTATACACATATGGTAGACTTGCTTGGACCTTTGGCTGATGTAGCTGTGGTTACTGAGGTAAGAATGCCAAGAAAGCTTGATGCCGAGGCTCTTGCTGATGAATTTAAACGACATGTATCTGAAATATACGTAGAAAAGGACATAAAAAAAGCCATCCAAAAAACTATTGAATTAGCAAATGAAGATGATTTGATTGTCTTTGGAGGTTCATTATATCTAATTGGAGAAGTAAGGACAATATTTAACCTTCTATAGATTACTATAGAAGGTTTTATTTTATAAAAAGCTGGAGTATATTCTCATATAGATACTGGGTATTTTCCTTCCAGAG
>CAZAJU010000112.1:4118-6126 GCA_964485455.1 uncultured Tissierella sp. | reverse complement strand
TTTATTAAGCATCAATCCAGTCAATGCTGAGAAAGTAAATAGTGACCAAATTTATAATAATGTTTTAAGGTATGGAAAAGAATCGTTAAATTCTACTGCAACTCTGATTTCCCCAGATGGCAAAGAATATACATTTAATGTATATGAATCAAATGAAATGCAAGATACCTCCATGGGCAATTCCATAATGGAAACAGGAAATCAAAAACTATACAAAGACTTTGCTGTTGAAATACAAGGTATTGGAAATATTTCAGAAGAAGAATGGGATGTGAGTGGGGGAGTTAAAGCCTGGGGAAGATTATATTATGATAAAGATGGACGAAACATTCTTGTTACTCGCATAGAAGGAGATTGGAGAAATTATGATGGATATCCTACAGTTCTTAAAGATCAACAGGCTTTTGTTTATTGTGTAGGCCAGTCTCCTGATGGAACTATTCAACAAACCCAACAAATATTACGGGATGTATATGGAGATTTTGATTTTAATACGAGATTTACTAAATATGTAGATTTAGATGAAATGATTTCTAGTGCTGGTGGGTTAACTAAAGTAACTATCGAAAGAAATAGCAGTACTTGGAAGTTAAATTTAGATTTATCTATATATTAAATTTAAATAATTTGGTAAATCTCACAACATAAACATATTTATTTTGTTACAATAGAAAGAAACGCCATAAGTTATAAAATCATCATCTTTTATTATTTTTAATTATTTAATATATCATGTTTAGGTAAAGAGAAAATTGAGATTGTTTCATTTAATATTTGGTTGGTAAGAGTTTCGTTAGATAGAATAAGTATTTAAGATAAAATTAGATTATTATTAAACTAATTTTTACTACCACTTATTATGCAGACAACAGTTAAGGTGTTCTATGATAAATTAATATATTAACTACTTAATTTTGTACCAATTAGATAGTTACTAATCCGCTTGTTGAGAGGAGGAATATAATAGTGAAGTATAAATCCATCTTAGATATTTTAAAAAACTATACTTGCATATTGATTATGGTTATTGGTTTAATCCTCATGAATCGTATACTAATGTATTTTGATAGTTTGAATATTGCAGATTCATATTTAACAAATGCAGAATATTCCTTAGAAGTTAAATTAATATACCCCTTACTTATAAGAAGTTGTTTTTTAATAGGGTTTACTTATTTTATATATAAAATAAGTAGGATTAAATCTTCTATAAGTTTTTTATTTTGGAATGGAATTTTTATGTTTTTTTTATACTGCATATATATTGGTATGTATTATCTAGATTTCAATATATTTTATAAATATTTATATAACTATTTGGAGTTGCCACTGCTATTTTTATTCCTAGGCATGATATATTTACTTAAATATTTGTCTCTTAAATCCACGAAAACTCCCAGCTGATTTGGTAGTTTTAATGTTTTACAGTTGAATCAACACCCTATTCCAAAGGACTAAATCTGGTTTCCAAATGGGTGGTTTATTATCTTTATATTATTTACTATAAGCAATAAGCAATTTAACAAATAAAAATAATGTTACATATCCTACTAAAGCTATTATACGTGCGGTGCAGACCAAAACTCACCAAGTATATATCAAAAATTGGGATAGGAGGGGTTTTATGTATCCACGACCCAAAGATGTTGAATATATTGATGATTATAAATTGCTTGTTACCTTTGACAATAAGTAGAAGAGAATTTTTGACGCTGAAGAACTATTAAGTGATAAATGGTTCTCATCATTGGGGAATAAAGGATTATTTAAAAGTGCAAAAATCGTGCATAAAACATTAGAATGGGCAACTGGCACAGATATATGCCCAGATGATTTATATGAATTAAGTAAGCCTTTAAGAAACGAATATAATGACATATCAATGTATTGTAAAGAAAGCAATGAACCAGATTATCTGACTAAGAATGGTGAGGAAGATTTACAAGATATACGACAAGGAAATACGAGTATTAAGAGTACTTCATGGTAGATTATCCTAATCTATTAT
>CAZAJU010000112.1:0-4018 GCA_964485455.1 uncultured Tissierella sp. | reverse complement strand
TATTATTCGGTAAAACAATGGTTAAAGAATACTGCTTTATACCTCTTTTTATATCTATATATCCATTATACTCATTTATAATATCTCTAACTATACTTAGACCATACCCTCTAGATATATGTCTCTTCTTTCCGAAATTATCTTTAGATGATTTACTATTATCAGTTGCATAATTATTCTTTATTTTATAGCAAAGAAAATTCCCTTCAAGGTGTAACTCAATGTAAATAAACCTTTCATTTGCAGGGGAATTAGCCGAGGCCTCAATTCCATTGTCTATGGTATTAAAAAGTATGGAGCTTAAATCTGCATCATCTATAGAAAGTTTAGGTGGTACTATAGCTTTAACGTCCATATTAATTTCTTTATTTATAGCCTCAGTATATTTAACATTTAGGATTATATCAATCAACCTATTTCCAGAGCTGATGGGATTAGGAATAGAGTTAAACTTCTCTTTTAAAGAATTTACATACTCCTTATTTGTTAATGCATTAGAATCCACTAGACCTTCTAAGATTTTGATATGGTTTCCAATATCATGCCACATTCTAGAAAGTGTCTCATCTTTTAGTTCAGCATTTAGAATGAATTTTCTATAGGACTCATCATAGATTCGCTTTGCGGTTTCCTTTTGGAGCTTTGAATAAAAGATGTTTGCATAAAAATAGATTAACAGAACACCTAAGCTACTAAACAATGTAAATACAGTTATAAGAAAAAGAAATAACTGTATAGTATTATAATCTAAATTTAGACTTGAGTAGAACAAGAGAATCATAGAAACAGTAGAAATAAACAATATTGAAATAATGATATAATTCAATTTCCGTGGGACCTCGGTCTTGTTGCTCAAAAAGTATTTTCTAACCCATGAAACTATAAGAATAGCTATAAATTTGCTGATAATACCTAAAAATAGATATGAATAGTAATTTTCTCCTAATACTTCAACTGGGACTCTCAAAATGTTTGAAGTCAAAAATGTCACTAATAATTCGGATAGGATAATGATGAAATAATATAATGTGACTGTTAATACCCTTTGATATAATCTAAGATCATATATAAAAGTTGAAAGCATCATTACACCGGCTATAACTGCTACCTTCACATAAGGGGTTATTCCAATTTCAGTAACCAAGAAGGTCACCACAGATATGCCCAATAGGATGCTTCCGTCTTTAAGATGACTGCTTCTTTCACTTCTAAATATAGATAAGACATTTATAAAAATTGTTGCATCTATAAGGCAGAATAAGAAACCTATAAAAATGCTTATTAGTTCTATATTCATTTCAAGACAACCTCCTCATTGCAATGTGCATATAGAATTGGTCTTTAAAATCTGAAAGTCTTCTTCTGGCAATATAAAGAGCCTTCCCATCGGAGGTTATAGCTTTATCATCTACTAAATCTTCTACATGATTTAAATTTACAACAAGTCCCCGGTAAATCTCAAAGAAATGATAATCCTCGAGATTAAAGGGAATCTCCTTCAAGGTACGATAGTTAGAAATATATCCATCTTCGGTTGTATGGATGATCACATGACGATTAATCACCTCTAAGTAGATTATATTTCGGATTTGCAGATATATATTTTCATTTTCTATAGGAAATGGGTGTTTCCCTAATAAATAATCAAGTTTATTTATTAAAGAGTCCAGTACTTGGTCTACTTCTTTTTCAAAATGACTCTTCCTTATAAAATGGAAAATGGTAAGATCCAATGCTTCATATACCTTTTCATTTAAGGATGTTACAAAAATAAACAAACAGTTCCTATCCTTTTCTCTAATTTTTCTTGCGGTTTCTATACCATTCAACCCTGGTAGGTCTATATCAAAGAATATAACATCATACCCATCATCTCGATTTAAAATTTCATTTAAAAGGTCTTCCCCTGAATTATAACAGTCCACTTTACAGTCAATGTTATTCTGAAAGAATTTATTTGTGACAATTTTTTCCAATTGAGATAAAAAATATTTATCATCTTCACAAATTCCTATTCTGAACATAGTTATCCCCCCTAGAAACCGTTCAGTCCAAAAAAGTACCACTTAATCCAAATTAGCACTATTTTAATTTTTAACTGTTAAGATGATTATAACGGGATGAAGAAGATTCGTCCACTTTAAATTAAATCGGAAAGGAGTTAATACATTAAGTGACAAGTCAACCTATAAAGAAATATTTAGAAAAAGCTATTGAGCCAGAAGAAGCTGAAGTAGTAGTCTATGGCCTGAAAATAGTAGGAAGTAGTATGCTCACTGCTATGATTATTATCCTCTTAGGATTAATTAAAGGACAAACCGTTTCTGGATTCATATATTTGACTATTCTTATTTTACTTAGAAGAAATGTAGGTGGATACCATAGCAATACTTATATTGGTTGTCTCTTAATTACAAGCCTGAATTTCTTATTAATGGTATTTATAGGTAGTATCCTTCATGGGGATACAAAGGAGATTATAGGGATTGTTTTTCTTGTTTTTTCAACTGTGAAAATCTATAAAACTAGACCTAGTGTCCATAAAAATAAAGTAGTAGATGAAGAGACAATAGGTAAAAGCAATTTAAAGAAGAATATCGCACTAAGCATCATAGTATTTATTGCAATTATATTTTACATATTCACTCACATGGGGTTAATTAAGGAATGCGATTACTTTTTTGATATTAGCATTTCTTTAATTATAGTAGCTTTAAGTACAAGAAATGGAAAGGAGGAAGGAAATTTGTGAACAAAGTTATAGTTAGAGGAATAAAGGAAATAAGTAAATTAGCAAAACAGGTAGCAGAAAGTTCACCAAATACAGTATCAACATTTTTGTATTATGAACCAAAAGCACCAAATAACTTAGGGAAAAAAGCAAGTAGTAGTAAATAGCAAAACTAGAGATACTATGGATTATTAAATTGAGAATTTGAAAGGAGTTACTAATGGATAAAAGAAAAAGAAACATTATATCGATGGTGTTACTGATTATACTTATGATATCAACACTTACCTCATATGCATTTGCAGATGATAAAGAGATTATGACAGCAATAGATAATGGGCATGGGGAATTTAAACTAATAAATAATAATATAGATAAATTTCAAGCTGAAAAAATAGAACTAAAAAAAATTGATACTGATTTGTATCAAATAACTGACTCTGTTGTATTACAAGAAAATGAAGAATATGATAAGTTAATAAAAGTAAACAATGATACACTGTTGAGAGTAAAGGAATTAAGTATTGATTTAAAAAATTTAAATGAAATTGAAAGTATAATTGAGGAATATGATGTAAACCCGAAAATGGCGGAAGACATTAGAAATCTTTCAAAATCAACGAAGAATGATGAAAGTATGATAGATGATACTATCATTCTATATACACCTAAATTTTCACAAGGTAATGATCAATCCTCTATATCACCATTGGGTTTAGGATACCAATCTCGATATTACTATACAGGTTACCTGGGCTATGAATACATGGATGAGATTTGGTATGGAAAAACTGTTAAAAGGTGGGAAACTATAGAAACCGGATATGAAGTTAAAGATTATATTAATGATGTACTCAATAATTTTGTGAATTTTATAGTTGGTGGAGTGGGTGATTATGCAACTAGCGGGTGGTATTCTTTGATGGAAATATTTGTTGGATCTCCAGTTGTATCATATCCCGCAAGTTCCGGTGATGTATGGCAGGCGAGTCTAATGGAAAACAAGTGGCGCAAATATACATCTATTGATTTAGGAGATGGGGATGGATATAATACTAGAGCCACATCCGAAAGGAGCAGGGCATATTTCCTCCATTATCTTAATATTGGAGGAAAAGATGATGAAAGAAGCGATAATGAAGAGTCCTATACCTGTGATAATTATTATCATACAGATTGGCTAGCATATAGATATAGAGATTTAGGATACAGTGAATACATTACTAGTTATTCTGTAAATAAATTCACATATTTCCAATCCTTAAATTAAATGAACACAATTTACTA
>CAZAJU010000111.1:0-6379 GCA_964485455.1 uncultured Tissierella sp. | reverse complement strand
TTTTATGATGTGGAGATTATTGTTGAAGGATTTAGAGAAGTACTTGCAAGAGGTACTATGAAAAAAGGAAGCAACGAATTGATTTGGGAATAGGGTATTAATCACCCCTAAGTCCTTCTAAATCCTTAATATAAATATACTTAGAATCATAATCTATTAAGCCCTCTTCTTTCAATATTAAAAGTTCTCTTGAAAGTGAGGGCCTTTGTACGCCCATGGTTTCAGCCCATTTTTTCTTTGTCATATTTAGCTGAATGGTCATATTATTATTTTTATTATATTCCTTTAGAATAAATTCTACAATACTTTGTCGAATGGTCTTTAAGGAGATTTGATCTAGTTTTCTACTTAGTGTTATAGTTTTTCCTGAAAGCAACTTTAAAAACTCCTCTAAAAATTCATGATTATGTTGACATAGGTAGAGAACTTCCTTCTTTGGTATGTAAAGCATAGTAACTTTAGTAGTACTTATCACATTCATAGGGTATGTATTTGGCTCCCCAAAAATCAGTGTTTCTCCTATGCTTTCCCCTTCCTTAAATTCTGCCACAACTAACAACTTCCCCGAAGCATCCGTATTTTGAATTTGTAATCTCCCATCTAAAATAATATTTAAATTATCACATGGTTCTTTTGCAAAAAATACCATGCTGCCCTTACTATATTTAGTTATTTTATAATTTATTTCTTTAAAAAGTAGAGAAAAATCCTCTTCAGAAAAGTTCTTAAATAAAGACATATCCCTTAGTTTGTTGAAATATTTATGTAATTCCATACTTTCCTCCAATTATTTTAAAAGTGTAATATATGTTACGCTCTTTTTTATTTATTAACATTATAATACACCTATAGAAAGAATCAAAGCAAACAAATAATTGGAGGTAGATGTCATGAAGAAAGTTATGGAGTTAATTAGCTCTAAGGGAAAGACCTTAGTAATGCCTATTGTAATGGTAGTAGTTTTAGTTTCAATATTTATCTTTAATGGGTTTTTAAGTAGTGATTCATCAATAGTTACTGCAAGTGATGGAACGTATATACAGGTATCAGGTATGGTAGAAAAGAATGCTGTTACACTTAGCAGTGAAATCGTTGGAACTATAGACGAAATTTCAGTAAAAGAAGGAGATAAAGTTAAAACTGGTCAAGTTATTGCTAAGATAAACAATAATGGTTTAAATAATCAATATGATCAAGCGCTGTATGCTATACAGGTTTCAGAGCAAAATATTAAATCTATAGAAGATAATCTAGCTAGTTTCGATTCGGTATATGCAAATTCTACAGAACAAGCAAGAAGTGCATATATTGCTGCCCAAGGAGAATATGAGAAAGTTTTAGAGGGGGCAACTCCTGAAGAGGTCCAACAAGCACAAGTAGCAGTTAACCAAGCAAAGGTAAATTTGGAATTTATGGAATCAAACCTAAATAAGAGCAAGATATTGTTAGAAAACGAAGCTATATCACAGGCGGGTTTCGATGAAGTGGAATTAAATTATAATATAGCATTAGCACAATATGATACAGCAATTTCAAAGCTAGACCTTATAAAATCAGGACCAACTAGTGCAACTATAAAGGCAGTAGAAGGTAAAATGCTTCAGTCCAAGTCAGGATATGAATTAACAATTGCAAATGGAAATACCCAGTTGGTTAATCTACAGAACCAACTAGAATTAGCTAGAATTCAATTAGAACAGTCTAAAACACAAGCTGAGCAACTAAAGAATGAACTTGATAAGACCCTTATAAAAGCACCTGCTGATGGTATTATCAATCTATTGAATATAAATCAAGGTGAATTTACCCAGATGGGTAAAGCAATTGTAGAGATTTATGATCCAAATAATACTGAAATTAAGGTTTATGTTTCTGAAGCTAATATTGGCCATGTAAAGGTTGGTCAAGATGCAGAGATATTTGTTGACTCAGATGAGAATACAGCTTTTAAGGGTAAGGTTACGAAGATAAATAATAATGCTGAATTTACACCTAAGAACATACAAACCAAAGAAGAAAGAGTGAATACAGTATTCGAGGTCAAAATCAAGGTGACGGATTCAGAAGGTGTTATAAAAGCTGGTATGCCAGTAGATGTAAATATAAAAATTGACTAGAGAATAAAGTTAGGGGATATAGTTATGAAGCTTGAAATACAATCATTTTCTCTCACTAAGAGATTCGGTGAAATAACAGCAGTTGATAATTTAGATATTGAAGTCAAAGAAGGTACCATATTTGGATTAATTGGACCAGATGGTGCTGGCAAAACCACTACTATGAGGATGCTGACTTCTATATTGACACCAGATGGTGGAACAGCAAGGGTTGGAGGTTTAGATATAATTCAAAATAGCGAGGAGATAAAAAGCAATATAGGATATATGCCTCAGAGATTTAGCCTATATGGGGACTTGACCATAATAGAGAATCTGGAATTCTATGCTGAGATTTATCAAATTCCTAAAAAGGTTAGAGAAGAAAAAATTGAGAGTTTACTTCGCTTTAGCAACCTAACAAAGCATTCATATAAATTAGCAGATCAACTTTCGGGAGGTATGAAGCAAAAGCTTGCTCTTGCTTGTAATCTAATCCACACTCCTAAGATTTTATTTCTTGACGAGCCTACAATAGGGGTGGATCCTGTAGCTAGAAGAGAACTGTGGAAGATTTTATTTGAGCTTAGAGATGAAGGAGTTACCATATTTGTTTCTACTCCTTATATGGATGAAGCAGAACGTTGTGACGAAGTTGGTCTGATGCACAAGGGTAAGATAATCAAAAGTGATACACCTAAGAACGTAATTATGGGATTTGAAAAGGATATAGCATGTGTTTTCTCAGAAGATAATTATATGGCTAAAGATGTTTTACATTCTTTAGATTATGTAGAAGATGCTTATTTACTTGGAGAAGAGCTTCATATCGTCGTGGAAGATTATGATAATGCAGAAGGCAAGTTATTAAAACATTTTAGTGAGAACAACATCGAGATAGATAGTATCAAGAGAATATCTCCCTCTTTTGAAGATGTGTTTGTAAACTTAGTTAAAATGGATTAGGGATGTGATTAAATGGAATATGCTATAGAGATTAATAATCTTACAAAGAGATTTGGTAAATTTACAGCTGTAAATGATGTTAGTTTCAAAGTAAAAAAAGGTGAGGTATTCGGATTTTTAGGACCCAATGGCTCTGGTAAGACTACAGTTATTAGAATGCTTATGGGATTGATCACTCCTACATCGGGAACAGGGAAGGTTTTGGGCTATAATATTAGCAAGGATATTCAAGAGATAAAGCAAGAGATTGGATATATGTCCCAAAAGTTTAGCCTCTATGAAGACCTTACAGTAGAAGAAAATCTAGATTTTTATGGTGGAGTATATGGCATTGCCGATGATAAGCTAAAACAAAAGAAGAAGGAAATACTTAAGATGGCAGATTTAGAAGGTAGGGAGAAGATGATTACCTCCAATCTATCAGGGGGATGGAAACAAAGACTTGCCCTTGGATGTGCAATCATTCACGATCCAAAGATCCTTTTTTTAGATGAACCTACGGGTGGGGTAGACCCCATAGCTAGAAGAAGTTTCTGGGACCTTATATATAATTTATCAGAGCAAGGGGTAACCATATTGGTTACTACCCATTATATGGATGAGGCAGAACATTGTAATAATATAGGGTTCATATATTATGGTAATTTACTTACCCTTGATACACCTAATAATATGAAGGATAAGGTAATAGATGGAGATATAATTGAAATTAATGTAGATGATACCTTAAAGTCTATTGACTTATTAAAAGAAAAAGCTGGAGTTAAGGATGCATCTGTATATGGAACGGGAGTACATGCATTAGTAGAGCCTAATATTTCACTAGAGGAATTGGAGAATTATTTAAATAATAATGGTGAAAAGGTATATAGCTTAAAAAAAGTAAAGCCTTCACTTGAGGATGTGTTCGTTTTTCTTGTTGATAAGGCAAATAAATAGGAAGAGTGATTGATATGAAATTTAATTTAAAAAGGGTTAAGGCTATTATTAGAAAAGAATTTTTTCAAATTAAGAGAGATAAGAGGACTATAGCTATAATATTACTAATGCCAATAATGGAGCTGTTGCTATTTGGTTATGCTGCATCCACTAGCGTTGATCATATTTCAACAGTGGTCTTTAACAATGATATAGGCATAGAAAGTCGTGAGCTTTTGGATGGGTTTACCAATTCTCAATACTTTGATATAAATTATACTGCCGAAAGTATGGATGATATGCAAGAGTATATAGATAGAGGTAAAGCGAAAGCTGGATTAGTTATCCCACCTGAGTATTCGGAGATGATTAAACGTGGAGAAACAGCTCAAATCCAATTAATAGTGGATGGGTCTGACCCGACAACTGCTCAAACTATTCTCTCAAGTGCAGGGGCTGTAGTCCAGTCCTACTCGGTTGAAATCATTAGTGAAAAGAATGTTGGACAGACAATGCCACAGGCTATGGATTTGAGAAGCAGAGTGTGGTACAATCCAGATATGAGCAGTATTAACTTTAATGTTCCAGGGCTTATAGGTGTTATCTTACAGACAGTAACCTTGATGCTTACATCTTTTTCAATCGTTAGAGAAAGAGAAAAGGGAACATTGGAGCAGCTTATAGTAACTCCTATTACAAAGATGGAATTGATGGTAGGAAAGATTATCCCTTATGTAATTATAGGATTTATTGATATTGTTTTAGCCCTTGCACTTAGTATATTTTGGTTTAGGGTACCAGTTGCAGGAAGTATAGTTTTGCTACTCTTCTTCTCCATAATATTTTTATTCAGTGCTCTAGGAATTGGGCTTCTAATATCTACTGTATCTAAAAGCCAACTTCAGGCTATGCAATTGTCAATGTTTATGATTATGCCGAACATATTATTGTCAGGCTATATGTTCCCTAGGGAAGCAATGCCTAAAGTAATTCAGACAATAAGCAATATATTTCCATTGACATATTTTATAAACGTTCTTAGAGGAATAATATTAAAAGGAAATAATTTAGGGATACTGTTTCAGGAATTTGTTATTTTAGTTATATTTGGTGTGGCAGTTCTTGTCCTAGCGACTATGAAGTTTAAAAAGAAAATTGACTAGCATATTAGAATAGGAGGATGTAAATAATGAACAAGAAAAATTTAGCTTTAGGATTGGCAGTGATGTTAGCTTTTAATACATTAATGCCGATAGAGGTATTTGCTGCAGAAAACTCGAATGTATTAGAAAATTCTAATGTGCTTACGTTGAGTTTGGATGCGGCTATAGAATATGCACTTAAAAATAGTATTGATATGAAGATTCAGGAGATAGAGGTTCAAAAGGCTGATGTTCTATATGAAGAAGGAATAAGAGATGTAAAGGATTCTGAAAAAAATATTGATGAAATATTTTCTCGAGACCCTATGACTGGGATGTCAGTACCTGATGCTGCAATAAATAGGACTTTAATTGAGAATGGTGCCTCTAGAAGAGGGGTCAAATTAGCATATGATCTGGCTAAGTGGAATAAGGAATTGAAAATAAACGAGATTAAATACAATGTGGAAAAGGCATATTTTGATCTTCTTCAAGTGGAAAAGGAGCTTGAAATAGCTAAAGAGAACTTGGAATTGTCAAAAAAACAATCTGAGCATGGAAAGCTTAGATATGAATTGGGATTGATTTCAAAGCAACAACTTTTAGGCTTTGAAATGAGTTTGTCACAAGCCCAAGCAGGAGTCAGTACTGCTAAAAATTATTATGACCTACAATTGATGAACTTTCAGAACACCATAGGCTTATCATATGATAAACAAGTGGATTTGACTGATTCAATTGTTTATAAAAAGCATGAAACTATAGACTTAGCTGCAGCTATAAAGCAAGGTTTGGAGAACAATGTAAATTTAAAAGCTGCAAAGGAATCCTATGAAATATCTAAATTAAACCTTGCAGCTACTAAGGTTAGATATCCTGAAATAACCTATAGATATAGAGAGAAAAATGCTGAAGTAGCAAAGGCAGAGAAGAATTATGAAACAGTAAAAAATGGCGTAGAAATGAGTATAAGAAGCTCGGTGCTAAATCTTCTGACAGCCGAAAACCAAATAGCCATATATGAAAAGACTATAGAGCAAGCTCAAGAAGCAGTAAAAATAGCAGAGACTAGTTTTAATTTAGGAAAAAACACATCAACAGACGTACAGCAGGCTAATATAAACTTAATGAACGCAAAGAAGGACCTATCAAAGCAAATACATGCTTATAACTTAGCCTTATTAGATTATGAATATAGTATTGGTATTGGCAAGTAGGTTTGGTCATGGAGACAGGTTACAATTTAGTTACAGTTTC
>CAZAJU010000110.1:0-6461 GCA_964485455.1 uncultured Tissierella sp. | reverse complement strand
ACATTGGCATTTGTAAGCATCATCTTAGATAGCATACATCTTACCTTTTCTCCTCCAGATAGAACTTGAGCTTCCTTAAGGGCCTCATCTCCTGAGAAAAGCATTCTACCTAAGAACCCTCTTAAATAAATTTCACTTTGCTCTTCTGAGAATTGTCTAAGCCAATCTACCAAGTTTAAAGATACACCATTAAAGTACTCTGAATTGTCTTTAGGAAAATAGGATTTGGTAATAGTTTGACCCCATTTATAGCTTCCACTATCAGGCTCCATTTCACCGGTTATAATCTTGAACAAGGTAGTGATTCCTATTTCTGTTCCAATAAATGCGATTTTATCATCCTTATTTACTCTGAAAGATATATTATCAAGAACCTTAACTCCATCTACGGTCTTTGAAATATCCTCACAAGTCAAGATTTCATTACCAACCTCTCTATCCATTGTAAAGCCTACAAATGGATATCTTCTTGTTGAAGGTTCAATATCATCAAGGGTTATTTTTTCCAATAATTTCTTACGGGAAGTAGCTTGCTTGGATTTAGAAGCATTGGCAGAGAACCTTGCAATAAAGTTTTGTAAGTCCTTAATCTTCTCTTCCTTCTTTTTATTTTGATCCTTCATCATTTGAAGAGCTAGTTGGCTTGATTCATACCAGAAGTCATAGTTTCCTACGAACATCTTGATCTTACCAAAGTCAATATCCACCATATGAGTACAAACCTCATTAAGGAAATGTCTATCGTGGGATACAACAATTACTGTACCTTCAAAGTCTCCAAGGAATTCCTGCAACCATTTAATTGATTTAACATCAAGGTGGTTTGTAGGCTCGTCAAGAAGAAGAATTCCAGGTTTTCCGAACAATGCCTGAGCCAGAAGAACCTTAACCTTTTCACTTCCATCTAATTCTGATACGGTTTTTTCATGTAAATCAGTTGAAATACCTAATCCCTGAAGTAATGCTGAAGCCTCAGCTTCTGAACTCCAGCCATCCATCTCTGCAAATTCAGCCTCTAATTCTGCAGCCCTGATGCCATCCTCATCATTGAAATCTTCCTTCATGTATAAGGCATCTTTTTCCTTCATTATGTCATAAAGTCTTTTATTTCCCATTATTACTGTTTGAATCACAGGGAAATCATCATAAGCGTAGTGGTCCTGCTTTAATACAGACATACGCGTATTTGGAGCTATGCTTACATCTCCTGTATTTGGCTCTAGGTCTCCAGACAAAATTCTAAGGAAGGTACTCTTACCTGCACCATTTGCACCTATTACTCCATAACAGTTACCTGGAGTAAATGTCAGATTTACATCTTCAAATAACTTTTGTGAGCCATATCTTAAGCTTACATTATTTACACTAATCAAATTATTTCAAATCCCTTCTAAAATATTATCAAGGTATTATACCATATAAAGAAGTTTAATTGTATATATTTAAATTAATAAAAGTCATTGATTGTTATTCAATGACTTTATGCTTTAACTATTATCCTATTAAATCTTTCTTAAATTCTTCATAATTTTTCAATTCAGTTACTTTAGTCCCATCTTCCAATATAAATGTTGGCACACTTTCGATATTATACAAAATAGTTAGGTTTTTAGCCTCTTCCATAAATTCATAGAAATTATTTGCATCTATACACCTATTCATTTCAACTATATTCAATCCAGCTACTAATCCAATATCATTTATAACCTTTTTATCAGCTACATTTTTAGAATCCTCAAAGACTGCTTTGAAAGCTTCTTTACCGAATTCATAAAATTTATTTTCCTTTTTAGCATAAAGGGATGCTTTATGAAGTCTATTGGTATTTGATTTCTTGGTTTTATTATTATAAATTAATCCATATTCAGAGCCTAAATTATTAATCCGTTTAAAGCCTTCTTCTATTTGATTTAGAGGATATTGATCGGAAAAATCATATCCTTCAGCTGGAGCATTTGGCTCTAATTCGTAGGGATAGAACTCGAAATTTACATTAGGATTTTCTCTCCTTATTCTATCTGCAATTGAAAAACCTATATAACAAAATGGACATGCAAAATCAGAAAAAACCTTTATAGTAGTCATTTAATCACTCCTTATTGATTTTAAAGTAGTTATACCCAACCTATGTATAAATAAGCATATAGTTCTTTTACAAAGAGATGAAGAAATCCCACTTTAATTTCAATGATATGAAGAAATTAATATGCATAAAAAGATACTTTCCTATAAAATAAGAAGAGGCCATCCTATGGGATGACCTCTTCTTTACTCAATTTCAATGTGTTTTCAATTATTAATTTGCTTTTGTTTTGGAACTGAAATCGACAAAATTCCATTCTCTAGCTTTGCCTTAATATCTTCAGAAGCTGAATCAGCTAGGTAAATACTACGTTTCATAGA
Source organism: uncultured Tissierella sp. (assembly GCA_964485455.1). Classification (GTDB taxonomy): domain Bacteria; phylum Bacillota; class Clostridia; order Tissierellales; family Tissierellaceae; genus Tissierella_B. The sequence goes on along the minus strand of CAZAJU010000110.1, from coordinate 4,058 downwards.
AGAAAAACTACTTTCTTTGTGTACATAGTTGTTTTTTTCTTCCTCTACATTACTAGCTCTCTCTACTGAAATATTTAGCTTGCCTTCATTTAATTCAAGCTTGATTTCTTCTTTCTTAACTCCTGGAAGTTCAGCCTCTACAATATATTCTTTATCATTTTCTTTAATGTTGATTTTGAATGAGCCTTGAATAAAGTTTCTAGTTGATAACCAATTATCATTAAAAAAGTTATCTACCATGTTGTAGAAGTCTTCAAAACCTGAATTCATTAAACTATTGTTTCTTTTGTTAAATGGTACAAGTCTAGTCATAATTCACAACTCCTTTATTTCTATTTTGTTAGCACTCAACGCCTTTGAGTGCTAATTTCTATTTTTATTTTACATCTAACCCTAAAAAATGTCAAGTATCATTTTGGAACATGAGACAAAGTTGAACAATGCTAGCTTTTGATTTGAAGTACTTCTTAAATGGTATATAATGAGATAAGGATACAATTTAGATATAGGTTAATCGTCTAGCAAATACCTGTAAAGTTAGTTAACAAGGAGTGATTTTGTGAAGAAATACATACTTTTCCTTATAGCTATAGTTCTTTTAATAGGATGTCAAAAAGAAGCTTTAGAGCCAGTTGAAAAAGAAAATGTTGAAATAGGAGAGCCTCAAGCTATAGAAGAAATCATACTTACAAAAGAGGAACAAACAGAAATTTTAAAAGACTATTATAGAATGCTTAGCTCTAAAAATACTAATGAAGAAATCATAAAGCTTGTAGATGAAAATGCACCAAAATTAGATGCATCCATTGTAGATGAAATGATTCTAAGTTTAGAGGATTATCTAATGCTTTCAAATCCATCTATAAAGGATTTAAGTGAAACCTTGATTAGATATAGGGAATATTCTTCAGATGAGCTCAAGTCATATTTAGATATTTTAAATATTGAAGGCCAGAAGTTTTTTACTGATGGAGAGTCAATGATTATAGATTTAATGGAGCTTATTGATAGGGCAATTAAAACAGAAAAACATTTGAGAACCTATCCAAATGGAAAGACCATGAGCAAGGTTAAGAAGTACTATTCTGCCTATATATATGCAACTATCCAGGGTGCAGGAAATCAATATATATATGCTGAAGAGGGAAGCTCCAAGATTAAAGAAGATGTACTTAGTCAATATAAAGAGGTTATATTAAATTATCCAGATTTTAATTTAGGAAAGATATTTAAAATTTACATAGATACCTTAGCTTTAGATGAAAATGATTTGAATGGCGAAAACGTCTTGGAGTTCTATAAAAATTTAGATGTAGTAATAGCTGGCAATTCTAATTTCTAAGACAAGTTAGGTGGAATCATGATACTAAGAACCAGAAAACATATTCCTCTAGGTATATCCTATAAAGGTAGGAATCTAGATACCTTTTTCAACTTCATATATGACCTTACTTATATTAAAGATGGGAAGATGATATATGAAAGAAATATATTTAATGAAATTTTAAGGATTATTTCCGAAGCAGAGGAGCTAGTCCTAATTGATATGTTTTTATACAATTCTTTCAATAATTATGGGGATTTTCCAAAGCTTGCAGATGGATTAACCACTGCATTAATAAGAAAGAAAAAGGAAAACAGGGATATAAGAATAATCCTTATATCCGATGAGATAAATATCTTCTACGGCTACTATAAATCTGAACATTTCGAACTCCTAAAATCCCATAATATCGAGGTAATAGTTACTGACATGGATATGATAGCTGATTCAAATCCATTTTACTCCTTTTTCTGGAGAATCTTTGGAATTAACCGACTTGGGGTTAGGGGTAGAGGCTGGGTAAGAAATATTTTAAGTAGTTCATCTCCAAAGGTCACTATTAGATCCTATTTAAAAATGTTTAATTTTAAAGCTAATCATAGAAAAGTTGTACTTTCTGAAAAAGAAGGTCTGGTAACTTCTTTCAATCCACACGATACAAGTGGAAATCATTCAAATATAGCCTTTACGGTTAAGGGAGAGATAATCGAGGATTTATTGGAGTCAGAAAATGAAATAGTAAAATATATGACAGGAGAAAGCATATCCTTAAGCGATATAAGAGCTATGGATAATGATGCTAAGGCAATGGTCATTACTGAAGGAAAGATAATGGATGAGCTTTTAAAGGAAATAAGAGCGGTTAATTCTGGAGATAAAATAAGTATAGCTATGTTTTATCTAGCTGAAGATAGGATTATTAATGAGCTTATAGCTGCAAGTAAACGTGGTGTATATATTAGGCTCATTCTAGATTATAACAAGGATGCTTTTGGACTAACTAAGGTTGGAATTCCAAATAGACCTGTTGCTAATAAAATCAAAAATAATTCAGATATAGAAATAAGGTGGTACAATACTCATGGTGAACAGTTTCATAGCAAGCTAAGTATTTTTGAAAGAGATGCTCAGGTCATACTAATAGGTGGATCTTGTAATTTAACCAGGAGAAATCTAAGGGACTTTAACTTCGAAACTGACCTGAAGGTTATGATGAGCTCAGAGCATGAAGAATCACGGAAGGTGTTGGATTATTTTAATCGTATTTGGAACAATGAGGATGCAGAATATACTTTGGAATATAAGAAAGAGAAAATGTTCCTAAGAACCATAGGATATTATATTCAAGAATGGACCGGTATCAGTAGTTTTTAGACCTAAAAAGGATGACTATTTTAGCCATCCTTTTTAAGTTTAGAGGATTTTGGAGATTATCCTCTTATATCTATCTGAATACTTTACAAAATCATAATTTTGATTTTTTACAACTGATTGTATAAATCTATTTTTTAGCTGTTCAACTGACCTTATTGGGTGATTGTCATCTACAAGGTTGAAAAACTTGTTTTTAGATAGGTCCAAGGAATCCTCATTAAGGTCTAATATCCAATCAGCAAAGCTTTCTATATAATCCAGCGTAAGGTCCGTATCCTTTATTACAGCAGCAATATCAGCGAACAATAAGATATTATTTCCTAGCATAAAGTTATCCAGCTTATAATCTGATATCATTTTTCTCTGAAGCTTAGCTAAATCTATAGCGAATTCAAGATCCCTATCTTTAAGAGCTGTGCCCCACATTGCAGTTAGGGATACTATTGTGTTATTTATACTATTATAGAGGTTCTCCTGCTCAAATTTCTTTGCTTTTATTCCCTCCCCTGTAATGGAATAAATAGTAGAGAGCATGAAATCAGGATTTATATTCAATTTAGGAAGGGCATTCAATACTTCTATTGCCTTATCGTAATTCTGTTTCATTGTGTAAAGACTACTAAGTACATATAGGGATGCTTGTTTAACCTCTAAATCGTCTATTCTTGATGATTGCTCAAGAAGGCTTATGGACTTATCTATTGCCTCATTGGCTTTTTCTTCAGTATCTGCCATTTGAATATATTGTTGCAATAAGCTTCCTATCCTAAACTTTAGAAATAAACTTTGAGGATACTTGCTGAGGTATTTATCAACCACACCCATAGCAGTATCATAATCCTTGGTTTCAAAGTATTCGGCACATATTCTATTGATATTCATTATTTCATCGGATGTGAGTTGGGTCTCAAACATCAATAGAGAATCCACATCAGTTCCTAGATACTTAGCTATGGAGGATAGAAGTGTTATATCAGGGTAGTTTTCACCATTTTCCCAACTAGTTACTTTCTCTACGTCAACTTCAATGGCATTTGCCAAATCAGCCTTATCTATTCCCTTTTCCTTTCTTAAGGTTTTAATTGTGTTTCCAATTGAAAGCTTCATCTCATTCCTCCTTTAAGTCTTCGTTTGCTATAAACTCATATTAATTACAATATACCCTATTTAGTTAAGGAATAGCAACTTATTTGGTTGAAGTTTGTTCATAAAAAGTTCATAATTAAAAGGTATTATAGTGCTAATAGAATTCGAGGTGATCATAAATGAATCATATATTAATAGTTGATGATAACGAAAATATCAGAAAGCTTATTGAAATATATATAAAAAGAGAAGGGTTTAGTACCTTCCATGCCAG
>CAZAJU010000109.1:0-6533 GCA_964485455.1 uncultured Tissierella sp. | reverse complement strand
TATTTATAACTTGGTCCTTGTATTTCATTACTGGTGCCAGTCTTTCTTGTATATCGATTATCAATAGTACTGAATCTTCTCTTTCTAAAGTAAACTTATCCATGTAAACCTCCTGATAATTTGTATTTTGAATTTTTCCTAGGCCTTATTTTAGAATAGCCAAGGTGGCTTTTTCAGGTATGCCAATAGATTCAACTATCAGTTCTCCTGTATATTCTTTCCCATTAAGCAATCCTTTCTTTGCCAAATGAAAGGTGCATGTTTTATTGGCTTTAACAGCAATTCCTAGAACCTCACCTGTATCTCCATTAAGGCCAGAAGGAATATCTACTGATAGGACTTCCTTTGAATATTCATTAATCAGAGAAATTGCTTCTTTAAATAAGCCTTCTACATTACGGGTAAGTCCTATGCCAAAGATAGCATCTATAGTTAGGTCAGATTTTAGAAGTGATTCCTTAAGCAAACTTAACTCTCCATGTCCCATAATAGGAGTCCCCTTCTTATCCATATTCTTAAGTATATTTAGGTTTACATTGAAATCCTTACTTGCCTTGTTTAAATCATCTAGGATAAATAGGTCAACATTTTTACCCAACAAGAGTAGATTTCGAGCAATAGCTAAACCATCCCCTCCATTATTACCAACTCCACAAATAATAGCAATAGAATTCGTTTTATCAACATCAATATTATCGACTACTTTAAGGGCAGCAGTTTCCATTAGGACTATGCTGGGGATGCCGATATTCTCTATAGCATAAGAGTCCATTGCCTTCATCTCTTGACAAGTAATTGTAAGCATATGTTAGTTACCTCCTTATGAATAAGCATTTAGTCTTTACCTATCTAAAACAAAAGACTTAATCACTGCAAAATATTCTCTGATATATTGTGATACCAATATAGTAGGTGGAACCTTTGCAGGTAGACCATAGGCCTTAGCTCCAAGTCTATTAGCCAATAATTTAGACCTGAAAATATGAAAGCTATTGGTGACTAATAAAACACGAGGGCTTTCTTCATTCTGGATTTCCTCAATTATATTTAAGCTATTTCTTATATTTTCAAATGTGCTTGTTGACTTATCTTCAATAATAATTCTATTTTTATCTATACCATTATTCAATAAATAACTTTCCATAGCTTCTGCTTCTGATATAAATTCATCTGGGCCTTGTCCACCTGAAACTATTACCTTTAGGTCGGTATTATCCATTAAATATTCTTCTGCTACTTTCAGCCTTTCATATAGTGCTGGGGATGGCACATCTCCATAAAGCCTTGCACCTAAAACAATCATATAATCAACATCATCAACACTTTTAATATTTCCGTTAAAAATGATTAAGCCTTCTATAAATATAAATGAGATTAGAAACAATATTATTAATGACTTAATGATTTTATATATTTTTTTGTTCTGCATAAGGTCTCCTAATGTTTATCTATGTACTTTGTCTTCAAGCAACTTGTTTAGCTAACTATAGTAATAATACAAAATATTATTTATCATCCCTTAAGAATTTAGCCCAATCAAGCTTAAGTATATCAGTATTTTCTTGCCAGTATAGTAATCTATCCTTAAAACGAGGTAAAGTGTTTACCTTATATCCCACCTCGTTGCAGCGGTGTGTAGAAACTGCAAGCAGTTTCATTGATGCTTAAATAAATGATCTTTTCACTGACTGGGTCTTGAAAATTATCTCTTCCGTATTTTAAAACCATAGCTGTTAATTCATACATAGCTAGGCCCAGTGCATGAGCTCCTACATGGACTGTAGCACCGGCATGACCAATTGCATGGCACAAGGCACCATATCCGGAATCATCTATTTCTTTTGCTACGGCATGTGAATCTAAAATAGCCCGTTTTGCTGTGGGCATTTTAATCCTTCCCCTTGCCCAGGCTTCACAAAGCTCTAAGCAGATTCTTGGTCTATATTCATTGGGATACTTGGATTCAAATTGAGCTAAAGTCAATCTTGCAAAATCCAACGCCCACATTACTAGGGTTCGACAATTTTGCAATTCCATTAATCCTATTAGTTCCTGAAAACTCTCACTATCACGGGAAAACCAAAGAATAAAATCTTTGGTTTTTATAGTTTATTTAAATCAAGAACTCAATTTTTGAGCAGTAAAAGCTTTATTTAAGAAAAATGCTTGTCTCTTATTTTCATCTTCAACATCATCAAATCCTATTTGATAAACCATGGGATTTGTGTCAGATTTGACGGTTAATATTTTTTCTTTGGAATCATATGAACTTGTATATTTGGTGGAGGTCACTTGGTTATACATATTTATTTTAAGAAATCCATCTGGCAAAGCCATAGCACCTAATATATTATAGCAATTAGAAAGTGCTTCTTTAGAGTCTTTTGAATTGGCATTCATTTTTGTAAGATAATATGCTTTGATGAACCTAGAAACAGGATCATACCCTCCAGGCAAGTCTTTAGCTGAGTTGAGACTATTAAGATTATTTATATCCATAAGCTTATTTAATCTTCTCACTTGAGATTCGAAACCCGGGGAGTTAGTCATTACATCATATGGATTTTCATAGACAATCAATTTTTTATTTTTTGGCTCGATAACAATACATATCTTTGTTGAATCAGTAAACATATAGTGAAAATCTGGGGATATTACATCCTCTCCTCTATAATCCTTAGTAGAAAAATGAATATTAGGTAAATCATTAATTAACTCTTCTACTGATTTATAATTTGTAAGTGCATAGGTTAAGTAAAACAAGCTGGAAATATTTATTTTGCCTGGTTTTACCTTGTTGTCATATAGATTGAATCCTGCGAAATCATTTGTGGCTCCTATTAGTCCATATTCATTTACTCCATCTTTTAAGGGATCTCTATTTCTAAAACACATCCCCAAGCTTTTATATTTTGAATGTATTGGATTTCCCATTAAATCATTGCAAAAATTATAATTTGCTGGGAAATAGATTGCATTATAATCCATTGAAACTTCCAAATCCATTGTCCTACCCATAACGCATCCATCTTCATAGTTAATCTTTATCCCTGTGCACATATTATTCCTCCATTTTAGAATATATTATCCATTCAATAACCTTTGATTATCTAAGATATACCCAATTAATTCAATCATGCTTAAAAAATATATAAATTACCCTTGTCTGTTCGACAAGGGTAATACTTTAGGATCAACATAAAGCTATAAAGATTATTTGATTATTAGCTTCACAAAATCTTTCCTTTGTATTTATTTGTTAGAGAAATTTCTAGTAATGGAGACCCTCCAAAGCTGGGGACCCTCTTCTAAATACTCCCACACAAATTGTCCTTTCATTTCAGCTTGCATTTGGTAATGAAGTGGCCTTGGATCATGGTCATTTATTAGCTCCATCTTTTCACCTTTCTTCAAGGAATCAAAGCTTTCAAATATCACTCTATGTTTATCCTTTGAACTATATTCCCTTGCATCAACTGTTTTTGCAAACATTATATCACTCCTTCATCCTTATTGTTTCCAAAGGATAATAGATATAATACTCTTTATATAGAAATTAAACCTAAAAAACATACGTGTCTAATCCTAGATTTCTTCCATGAATTAATTAGAAAAGCTGGGGTAATCCCCCAGCTATTCTGCATCACTTCCATCATTTTCAATATTTTCTTCATTTTCTGCTTTATTCAAGATGCTCATAAACTCAGCACCTGATATAGTTTCCTTCTCTAAAAGGTATTTTGATAATTCTATAAGCTTTTTCTTATTCTCTTCCAATATATTTCTAGCCTTATCATGACTTTCTTTTATTATGGTTTGAACTTCCTTATCTATTAGGGTTGATGTTTCAGGAGAACATGCTAAGGATGTATCTCCACCTAGATATTGGTTTGTTACAGTTTCTAAGGCCATCATCCCAAATTTATCACTCATTCCAAGTCTTGTAACCATTGCCCTAGCCAATTTTGTAGCTTGTTCAATATCATTTGAAGCTCCTGAGGTTACGCAACCAAAAATTACTTCTTCTGCTGCTCTTCCTCCAGTATATACTGCTATTTTGTTTAGCGCTTCCTGCTTTGTTAGTAGAACCGTTTCTTCTTCCTCTACCTGCATAGTATATCCCAATGCTCCTGAAGTTCGAGGAATGATAGTTATTTTATGAACAGGTGCTGAATTCTCTTGCTTAGCTGCAACTAGTGCATGACCAATTTCATGGTAAGCAATCAATTCCTTTTCCCTTTCAGATATAACAGCACCCTTTCTTTGGTATCCAGCGATTATTACCTCAACGGATTCCTCTAAATCCAATTGTCCAATTTTATCTCGGCCCATTCTTACAGCTCTAAGTGCTGCCTCGTTTATTATATTTGCAAGTTCTGCACCTGATGCTCCAGCAGTTGATCTTGCAATTGCATTGAAATCTATATTTTCCTCCATTCTAACCTTCTGAGCATGCACCTTAAGGATGGACTCTCTTCCTTGTAAATCCGGCAAGTTCACCGGTACCCTTCTATCAAATCTTCCTGGTCTTAAAAGTGCCTTGTCAAGGGATTCAGGTCTATTAGTAGCTGCTAAAATAACAACTCCTTTTTTACCATCAAATCCATCCATCTCAGATAATAACTGATTTAGAGTCTGTTCTCTTTCATCATTGCCTCCAAACCCTGATCCATCTCTCTTCTTACCTATGGTGTCAATTTCGTCTATAAAGACTATACAAGGCGCCTTATCCTGTGCCTGCTTAAATAAATCCCTTACCTTTGCAGCACCCATACCTACGAACATCTCTACAAAGTCTGAACCCGATATGGAGAAGAAAGGTACATTGGCTTCTCCTGCAACTGCCTTAGCTAACAAGGTCTTTCCTGTTCCAGGAGGTCCTACTAGAAGAGCTCCCTTTGGCATATTAGCCCCTATGTCTGCATATTTCTTCGGATTGTGCAAGAAGTCTACTATTTCTGCTAAGGCTTCCTTTGCCTCATCCTGCCCAGCAACATCAGCAAATGTTTTTCCATCCTGGTCTGCTGGCACATAAACCTTAGCATTGCTTTTTCCAAAGCTCATAGCATTTCCACCCATACCCTTAGTCATTCTTTTCATAAGCATAGGTCCCAATACAAAAATTAAACCCAATGGTAATATGATTGTTAGAAAATAGCTAAGAATTGGTGACATTTGAGTTGGAATGACTTGTCCAAAGGTCACGCCTTTGTTATATAGTCTATCCGTTAACCCTTCATCAGGCATCTTACCTGTTGTGTAATATTCTGATTTTCCTTCTTCGTTAATTACTGTAAATAGAATCTCAGTTTCTGTAACTTCTACTTCCTTTATTGAATCTTCACCTAAATATTTCAAAAATGTACTATAATCTGTTTCTACTATTCTATCTTTAAACATCTGTGGAAAAACAAACTGGTTTAAAAGCACCAATACAATTAAAGATATTAGATAATAATACATTAATGGTTTCTTGGGCATCTTTTTCTTGTCCATAAACATCCCTCCATTCATATATTCTACACTATAATTGTGTAAGAATTATGAAATATTTTTTTTGTTAAGTATTATGCTAAACTCAGTACCTTCATCCATATTACTGCTTAGCTGGATACTGCCGTTGTGTAATTCTACTATCCTCTTTACTATTGATAGACCTAAGCCTGTTCCTTCGCTATTTCTTGACTTGTCACCCTTATAGAATTTATCAAAAACTCTCTTTTTATCTTCTTCATTTATACCTGGTCCTTCATCTATAATTATGAATTCACAGTTATCCTCATGATTATTTAATTGAATATAAATATGTCCACCTTTTGGTGAAAATTTTATGGCATTTTCTAGAAGGTTTATCCAAATCTGATTTATTAATCCTTTATTCCCCTTAAAATGCACTTCATCCAGGTCTACCACTAATTCCAAATCCTTGGAACTCCATTTGTTTTCAAGTAGGAGTATGGATTTTCTAATCTGTTCATCAAGCTTAAATTCTTCATCACTATTTATATCCTCATAATCCAGCTTATTTATTGTCAATATATTGGTTGCCATAGTAGAAAGCCTTTTTGTCTCTTGTAGGATTATATCTATATATTCTGCCCTTTTATCATCACTACAATCAGTTAAAAGCCTTGTATAGCCTTCTATTGATGTAATAGGTGTTTTAAATTCATGGGATATATCTGAGACAAAGTCATTTCTTAATATTTCAATTGAACTTAAATCCTTGGTCATCTTGTTAAAGCTTTCTATTAACTCTCCGAGTTCATCCTTCCTATTATGCTCTAATTGAACTGTAAAATCTCCCATTGCAACTTTTTTTGTAGCATTTATTAGCTCTCTTAAAGGCTTAATTGCCATTTTACCTACAATTAGAAAAATAATACTTCCAACTATAATTGTAATTGTAGAATTAAGGGAAATTACATCCCTTATACTACGGAATATAGAATGGCCTCCAATATCCGATATGATATACATACCCTCAACCATGGTTATGGCAACAGGTAACCCATTGGATTTTCCTTTAGACT
>CAZAJU010000108.1:0-6562 GCA_964485455.1 uncultured Tissierella sp. | reverse complement strand
AAATATTAAAATTCTGAATATTTAGGTTGACATATTTCTATAATTGTAATATGATTTATGAAAATAAATAATTATGGTAGAGGCGCACTTTATAAAGAGTAGTATCCTATTGAACACCTTCGCAAGGCAGTGTAGGATATGAAAGGTATAAGTGCCGAAGACAGTTGAGGCGAAAGACTGATCTGGCAAAATGAAATAAGATTTGTTTTGTTGTTGCATACTTATGCAGAGAGCTATCCTATTAAAATACATAATACTTGTATTCTATTTATGTATATTTAAGATAGGCTCAGCCTATCTTTTTTTTATGACCTAACCCATTTTGCAGTGTTTTTCTGCAAAATGATGGTAGGTCAGATGCAGTCAAGCCAAATCTATGAGAGCAAAGCGAACAAATAGATTTGTGCTGAAGACAGCATTATGACCTAACCCATTTTGCAGTATTTTTCTGCAAAATGATGGTAGGTCAGATGCAGTCAAGCCAAATCTATGAGAGCAAAGCGAAGGAATAGATTTGTGCTGAAGACAGCATTATGACCTAACCCAGTGAACGATAGTGAACTGTAGGTAGGTCAAGCAACGAGAGCTCTACCGCCTATTAAAATATAAAGGAGAGGTATTTATGAAAAAGAGAGTATTTACTGGAGCAGCTACAGCTATTGTAACACCTTTGAATGAAAATGGAGTAGACTATGAAAGCTATGGAAGACTAATTGAATGGCAAATAGAACAAGGAATTAATGCTATAGTAACCTGTGGAACCACAGGAGAAAGCTCAACTTTAACAGACGAAGAGCATAGAGCTGTAATGAAGTATGCAGTTGAAAAGGTAAATGGAAGAGTTCCTGTAATAGCAGGAACAGGAAGTAATGACACTGCATATGCTATCGAGCTAACTAAGTATGCTTGTGAAATTGGTGCTGATGCAATGCTAGTTGTAACACCTTATTACAACAAAGCTACTCAAAACGGACTTATTGAAAGTTTTAAAGCAATTGCAGATGCAAGTACTAAGCCTATTATCTTATATAATGTTCCTTCAAGAACAGGAGTAAACCTTGCTCCTAAGACTCTACAAGTATTAGCTGAACATCCAAATATTGTAGCAGTGAAGGAAGCAAGTGGAAATATATCACAGATAGCTGAAATTGCTCATCTTTGTGGAGATAAGTTAGATATATATTCAGGAAATGACGATCAGATAGTACCATTACTATCCCTTGGAGGAGTTGGAGTAATATCCGTACTATCAAACGTAATGCCTAAGGAAACAGTTGAAATTTGTGATAAATGGTTTAAAGGTGACATAGCAGGAAGCACTAAGCTTCAATTAGACTTAATTCCATTTGTTAACGCGCTATTCTGTGAAGTAAATCCGATACCTGTAAAGGCTGCAGTTGCTGCAATGGGATATGGTGAAAATTATTTAAGACTTCCTCTTACAAAAATGGAGAGTCAAAATGAAGAGAAGATGTTAGGAATCATGAAAGGGTTGGGAATTAAACTAGCATAGGGGTGTAATTATGAAGATATTAGTCCATGGAGCCAGTGGAAAAATGGGCCAGGAACTTGTTAATGTTATAAAAAATGGATATAGAAATTCTACATTAGGTGGAGCTGTTGGAAGAAACATCAATGAATTTGATGGTGAAGTTGACTGTATAATAGATTTTTCAAATCATGAAGCAACAGGAAATCTTGTTGCCTATGCAGTGAATAAAAAACTACCTCTTGTAGTTGCAACGACAGGTCATACTGTAGAGGAGATTCAGATTATAGCAGATGCTGCTACTCAAATACCTGTATTTATGGCAGCTAATATGTCCTTAGGGATTGCCCTGTTGGTAGATTTAGCGAGAAAAACAGTAGCTGTGATGCCTGATGCTGAAATCGAAATAGTTGAGAAACATCACAATAGAAAACTAGATGCTCCTAGTGGAACTGCTCTTTTATTGGCAGATGAGATCAAGGATGTGAGAAATGACCTAGTATATAATTTAGGACGCAGTGGTCATAAAAAGAGAGAGAAGAACGAAATTGGGATACATGCCATAAGAATGGGAAATATAGTTGGAGATCATGAGATAATCGTAGGAACTGATAGCCAGACCATTACCTTAAGACATGAAGCACACAGCAGGGCCCTATTTGCTGAAGGAGCTGTTGCAGCAGCGGAGTTTTTGATTAAGCAAAATGCAGGTATGTATTCCATGAGAGATATGCTAGGTTAACTGAAAGGAAGTTGAATATGAGAGTAGGAATAGCTGGATATGGGAACTTAGGAAGAGGAGTGGAATGCGCCTTAAAACAAAATCCGGATATGGAACTTGTAGGCGTATTTACAAGAAGAAACCCTGAAGATGTTAAGATATTAACTGAAGGAGTAGGAGTATATCATATTTCAGAGGCAGTTAATATGAAGGATCAAATAGATGTAATGATTATTTGTGGAGGAAGTGCTACAGAATTGCCTGAAATGACTCCTGAGTTGGCTAGAAATTTCAATGTCATAGATAGCTTTGACAACCACTCTGCTATTCCTCAGCATTTTGAAAATGTAGATAAAGCAGCTCAAGAAGGAAATAATATTGCAATGATTTCTGTAGGTTGGGATCCGGGAATGTTCTCTTTAAATAGGGTGCTTGCGAATTCAATTCTTCCAAATGGTAATGACTATACATTCTGGGGCAAGGGAGTTAGCCAAGGTCACTCAAATGCCATAAGAAGAATTCAAGGTGTTAAGGATGCTAAGCAGTATACAATTCCTATAGAAGCAGCATTGGATGCTGTAAGAAATGGCGAGAATCCGGTTCTAGCTGCTGGAGAAAAGCATAGACGTGAATGTTTTGTAGTAGCTGAAGAAGGGGCAGACCTTGAAAAAATTAAAAACGAAATAGTAACTATGCCGGCTTATTTTGCTGACTATGATACTACAGTACATTTTATATCCCAAGAAGAGCTTAATAGTGACCATGCAGGAATTCCTCATGGCGGAAATGTTATAAGAACTGGTAAAACAGGATGGAACGAAGAAAATAAACATGTCATCGAATATGTGCTAAAGCTGGATTCTAATCCAGAGTTTACATCAAGTGTTTTAGTAGCTTATGCTAGAGCAGCTTACAAAATGAGAACAAGAGGAATAACTGGTTGTAAGACCGTATTTGATGTAGCGCCTGTAGATTTATCAGCTCTTTCTGCTGATGAGCTAAGAGCGCATATGTTGTAAAATAACCAAGGGGAACCGTCCCTTTTGGTTATTAGGATTATTAGGGTTATTAGGAACAAAAGGAACCGACCCCTTTGTTCCTTGTTTTAGGTTTTAAGATTAATAGCTAGGTAAAGGGGTTAGTTAAATGGAAGTTAAGGTTGTAAAATTTGGAGGGACTTCCCTGGCTGATAGCAATCAGTTTAAGAAGGTTGCCCAAATAATAAAAAGTGAGCCTCAAAGGAGATATGTAGTAGCATCCGCACCGGGGAAGAGGTCTTCTGATGATGTAAAGGTTACGGATATGCTTTATAAATGCTTTAATTTGGCAAAGAACAATGAAAATATAGATGAGGACTTTAAAAAAATAGAGGACAGATACAATCAGATAATATCTGATTTAGAATTGGATTTCTCTCTAAAAGAAGAGTTTGAAAAAATAAAGACAGCTATTTTTCATGCAGGCAGTGACTATATATCAAGTCGTGGAGAGTATTTAAACTCTATGATATTGGCTGAATATCTGGGATATGATTTTATCGATGCAGAAAATGTAATATTCTTTCACGAGGATGGCACCTTTGATGCTCATACTACAAACAAGGTGTTAGCCAGTGTTCTTGATAATCACGAGTATGCAGTAATACCGGGATTTTATGGTTCTATGCCAAATGGAACAATAAAGACCTTCTCTAGAGGAGGCTCGGATATTACAGGAAGCATAGTTGCTCGTGCAATTGAAGCAAGTCTTTATGAAAATTGGACAGACGTATCTGGTATGCTAATGGCTGATCCTAGAATAGTGGAAAATCCTAAGGTAATAGATATTATATCCTATAAAGAACTAAGAGAGCTTTCGTATATGGGAGCTACTGTAATGCATGAGGATGCCATATTTCCAGTAAGGGAATCTGGAATCCCTATCAATATCAAGAATACCAACGCACCTGAAGATAAGGGTACTTTTATAGTCCCATCTACTGAGAAGGCTGATGAGGTTAGAATGGTTACAGGAGTTGCCGGAAGACAAGGATTCTCAAGCATTACGGTTGAAAAGGATATGATGAACCAAGAGCTTGGATTTGGAAGAAGGGTATTGGAAGTCCTTGAAAGATACAACGTTCCATTTGAACACCTGCCTACAGGTATAGACACCATGTCAGTTGTTGTAAGTACTGCAGCTATAATGGATAAAATGGATAGTATCAGCACCGATATTTATAGGGCTGTGAAGGCAGATAAGGTAAGAATTGACCATGGCATAGCGATGATTGCAATAGTAGGAAAAAGCCTTATAAATACAAAGGGAACTGCAGTTAGACTGTTCTCGGCTATATACAAGGCTGATATTAACGTAAGGATGATGGACTTAGGCTCAAGTGAACTTAATGTAATCATTGGTGTAGATGAAAAGGATTATGCCAATGCCATTAGGGCAATTTACCATGAGTTTGTAGATTAATGTAATTTGTAGCTAGAAGAAAAATTATAAAGGTCCTATTTATGATATGATTTCATAAATAGGACCTATTGTTTTTAGAAGTGAAATGTAGTTTGATCTTCAACTCATTTTATTACTTTTGCAATTATTTTAAGATAATAGTTAATTTCCACAATTCTTTGGGTAAATGAAATTAAAAAGGTTAGAGCTGGGCAACTGGTGGCATTGGACGATATCAAGGAGAAATTTATGAAAATATATTTTTTAAGACATGGAACTACCATTTGGAATGTTGAGGGGCGTCTTCAAGGAAGAAACGATTCAGACCTTACAGAAGAAGGGATAAATAGGGCTATAAGACTTAGAAATAAATTAGAAGATGTAAAGTTTGATTTAATATATTCCAGTCCTCAAAAGAGGGCCTTAGAGACTGCCAATATTATAAGGGGAAATAGGGATGCTGAAATCACTATACATGAAGCTTTATATGAAATTGATTTTGGTGATTGGGAAGGGATGAAAATACCTGATATAGAAAGGGAATTTTCTAAGGAGTTTCATACATTTATGGCTGAACCTGAGAAATACCATCCGACTAAGGGAGAATCTTTTGTTGATTTATTTAAAAGAGTCCAAGAATTCTTGGATGAAATAAAAAACTTGAATAATGAAAATATATTAGTTGTAACACATGGAGCAACAATTAAAGCAATGCTTACAATTATTAAGGGATTGAATATCAATCAAATTTCCAATATTCCTGTGTATACTGGAACTGCTCTTAATATTTGCGAAATAAGTAAAGGTAAAATGGAATTATTAGTAGAAGGCGATACCTCGCATATTTAAAGTGGAGATGATTAATTTGCTTATATATGAAATCCCTGGTAGGGACAAGATAGAGATAAGAAATATAGTATTCGACTATAATGGAACCATTGCTATTAATGGTAAACTAATTGAAGGTGTAGAAGAGTTGATAAATAAAATAGCAGAGGAGGTATGCATATACATACTTACTGCCGATACTTATGGAACTGTTGAGGAACAATGTAAATGCATAAATGGTAAAGTACTCAGGTTTCCAACTGAAAATGCAGGACAGTCTAAAAAAGAAATAGTAAGGAATTTAGGGGCAAGCAATACCATTTGTTTAGGAAATGGTTTTAATGATATACCTATGTTTGAAGAAGCAGTTATTTCAATAGCAATAATGGAAAGTGAAGGCGTATCAGGAAAGCTTTTAGCAAAAGCTGATATTGTATCTAGGTCTATTATAGAGGCTTTAGGTATTTTACTTAATAAGGATATGATTAAGGCAACATTGAGGAACTAAATGGAGCCTTTGAATAAGATGTAAACTAGATGTTTTTGGTTAATCAATCCCCTATAACACGATTAGTATTAGTGTTATAGGGGATTTTTCTTTTAATTGTAGTGGATATGGATGCAAATGAATTAAAACATGGATAAAAACTTAACAATGGAAACAGGCAACCTCTTTTGCTGTATTGAAGTTGTAACTGTAAAAATCAACGTTCCTTAAGGAAAACGAAATCAAAATAAAAATGCAAAAAAATTAAAAATGGAATCGGTTTCCTGAAAAAAATGTTGAAATGAACGCGTTTTCCTGGGTTGACATAACAGTAACGATAATATATTATAAATACATAAGAAAGAACAATAATTTAAATAAGGAGGGATATCAATGGAAAACACATTAAGATTACCAGTTGAAAAAGAAAAAAATACATCCCTTGCTAAGATATTAGTTGATGTATTTAGTAGTAAGCGTAAACTTGCAAAGTTAATAGCAAAATAATCTCATTGTATTAAATAATAGAAACTGTATACAGTTTCTTAAACCTTCAAAATAAGCCCAAGTATTTGGGCTTATTTTTTTTAAAATATTT
>CAZAJU010000107.1:0-6576 GCA_964485455.1 uncultured Tissierella sp. | reverse complement strand
ACTCCTTCAACTACCATCAATGGGCCAACTACTTCACTAACTGTTTTATATTCTTTAAGCATTAAGGATACCTCCCTTGCTTATTAATTCGTCAATGCTTGTTTTTAATTCAACGCCAATAGCATCTATTTCACTGATATTAGCTTCAGGTATATACTTAGTACGAGCAATCTTGTTTCTTACTTCCATGTTTTCAATATCCTTCAAATAAACCCCTGCTTCTAGGGCTCTTAATCCCTCATCATAGAATTGAAGAATTAACTTAAGCATCTTGTTTTGTTTCTCTAGGGAACAAACTGTATCAACCTCATGGAAGGCATTTTGCTGCAAATAGTCTTCTCTGAGGGACTTAGTTGCTTCTAGCTTAAGTTGGTCTTTCTCGGATAATGAATCCCTACCTACAAGTCTTACGATTTCTTGAAGACCTGATTCTTCTTGTAAAAGGCTCATTGCCTTTGATCTATTGTCTGCGAAATTAGGGTCTATACTTTCATTCATCCAATCATCTATTGCTGTTTGATATAATGAATAGGAGTTTAACCAGTTAATCGCTGGGAAGTGTCTTCTGTAGGAAAGTGCATAATCAAGTCCCCAGAATACCTTAACTATTCTAAGTGTAGCCTGAGAAACCGGCTCTGAAATATCTCCTCCTGGAGGTGATACTGCACCGATTACAGTAACTGCTCCTTCTCTACCATCTGAACCAAGGCATACTACCTTACCAGCTCTTTCATAGAATTCAGCTGCACGAGATGCTAGATATGCTGGATATCCTTCATCACCAGGCATCTCCTCAAGACGTCCAGACATCTCTCTTAGTGCCTCTGCCCATCTTGATGTAGAATCAGCCATTATAGCTACTGAATAACCCATATCTCTAAAGTATTCCGCTATAGTAATACCTGTATAAATGGAAGCCTCTCTTGCTGCTACCGGCATATTGGAAGTATTAGCTATAAGAACGGTTCTCTTCATTAGAGATTCCCCTGTCTTAGGGTCGATAATCTCTGGGAACTCCATAAGAACGTCAGTCATCTCATTTCCACGCTCTCCACAGCCTACATATACTACTATTTCAGAGTCAGCCCATTTTGCAAGCTGATGCTGAACTACTGTCTTACCTGAACCGAAAGGTCCTGGAATTGCAGCTGTTCCACCCTTAGATACTGGGAAGAATGTATCTATAACTCTTTGTCCTGTAAAAAGAGGAGCATTTGGATTTAATTTCCTTTGATATCTTCTACCCTTTCTTACTGGCCATTTCTGCATCATTTGAAGCTTCTTATCGCCATCAATAGTACAAATATCTTCTACTACTGTATAGCTACCTGATTTTATCTCAGTTACCTTACCGGACATTCCAACTGGCACCATAATTTTATGAAGTACTATTGGAGTCTCCTGTACTGTACCAATTACATCGCCTTCCTTAACCTCATCTCCTACTTTAACAGAAGGTTTGAATTCCCATTTCTTTTCTCTGTTAATACTCTTAACTTCAACTCCTTTTGTAAGGAAGTCTCCTGCTAAGCCTCTTAGAGTTTCTAGTGGTCTTTGAATACCATCAAACATGTTTTCAATAAGACCAGGTCCTAGTTCTACTGATAGAGGTTCACCTGTTGTATAAACAGGGTCTCCAGGTCCAATACCTGTTGTCTCCTCATATACTTGTATAGAGGCTCTATCGCCTCTCATTTCTATTATTTCTCCAATAAGTCTATTATCTGAAACGTTAACAACGTCATATACGTTAGCTTCATCCATCCCCTCAGCAACTACTAAGGGTCCGGATACCTTGATTATTTTTCCAACTTTCAAGATATGCCCTCCTTTTCTTAAAGTATAGGAAGCAAATGCATCGCAATTGCATTACCTTGTTTAATTGCTATAATATATTTGATCCTACTGCTTTTTCTACATTATCATTAATTCGATTCATACCAATATTTAAAGTACCTTGATTGCTAGGTATTAATATCAACGCAGGGACTATCTCTTTGTCATAACGAGCTATGGTCTCTGGTATCAAACTTGCAATTTGCTCAGTAATGAATATGATTCCATAGTGATCGCGGGCAATTGTATCAACTGTCTTTCTTGCTTCATCCCCGTCATATGCGGTAAAAACATCTACTCCAAGAGCCTTAAAGGCAAGTACTGAATCCTTGTCGCCAACAACAGCGATTTTAAACATACAAATCACGCACCCTTCCTCTTATGACTTCCGGAGAAAGATTATTAAGCTTAGCCACCATTATAATTCTCAAAGTCTTAACCTCTGATTCCTTAGCTACAATATATGAGAATATTGGTTCCGGGCCAAAATGAATATTCTTAGATGGCTTATTTAGTTCCATTAAATAATTATCCATATTTTTCTCTAGGTCGGATAATCTATTTGTATTTTTATAAGATTCTAATCCCTTCAGCAATCCGCTGCTAATTTTAGAATGTCTAAATTTATTAATCATACTGTCAGTACTATCATTTAAAGAAGCAAGAATAGTTTCCTTTTCTATATTTCCATTTTCAAGTATTACATCATCAGCAAACTTAAAATCTTTTCCTTGGTTCTTCAACCTAATAATAGATCTTACATTTATAAAGTCAATCATATCCTTTACATACTCAACAAATAAGTCAATCTTAGTTTCACTAGCCATCTTATACATATGTTTAAAATAATATTTGTCCATAATTATGTCGATTCTCTGAGGGTCATTATTTATCTCCAAATCCTTCAACACTGCCTCAATGGCATCACTAAACTCAGGATTGATTTCTTTAAAATTCTCATCAGAGTAATTACTTTTTAGCTTTTTTAAATCCTGAGTTCCTAAAGGCGAGTAAAGATCTGAAAGATCCTTACTAAATTTGTCTTCCTTAATCATTACCTTTAGATTATGATAATCATATTTAAGTGCCAATATGTCGACTACTATAGGTTCCTTAGAAATCTCTCTCATTAATTTATAAACCCTCTTAAGTTCTGATGATAATACCTTCTCATATTCATCATCCCTATTAACACCTTGAACAGCGTTTGCGTACTCTGTTTCATTTAGGATTTTATAAATCTCTTGTATATCTTTTGCCTCTATTACCCTGTCGATTCTAGTCCCTGAAAGGAGTCTTGTTTCAAGGACTCTAGTTCTGGTTACACCTTGGATGAAATCCATTCTATCCATGAAATCACTCCTATCCTTTGAACAGCTCGCTGGCTATTTCCCCTTCTAGCTCCTCCCTTAAGAAATCCACTAGAGAGTCAAAGGAAAAGTTCATTATTATATTTCCATCCTTTAATAAAAATCCGGAGTCTACTGCTTCTGCATCGGATACGTCTGCTAAACCCAGCTTCTTAACCTTAGCTCTCATCTTTTCAGGTACTATTAGGGTTTCTGAGCCCTTAAGCTTTAATGTACTTAGTCTATTTTTTAAAAAATTAACGTAATCTTCTTCATTTAAATTCTTTAAATTTTCCTTAGCTGTAGCGAATACCTTACCAATTATATTCTGCTTTGCCTTTAATATTTCATCTCTGGCACTTAATTCTGCATTAGAAACTACTCTTTCCTTAATCATAGCAGCCTCTATTGCTGCCTTCTCCAGGATTCTTGACTTCTTGTCATTGGCTTCCTTAATTTTAGAATTAATCAATTCCTGGTTCAATTTTTCTGATTCTTCTATAATTGAAGCAGCTTCATTCCTTGAGTCATCAAGAATCTTCTGTGTAAGGTTATCTAAATTTGACATAACTTCACATCCTTAATTTTTCTAGAAGCTAACTGCGTTCACAAGTATTAATGATATAACGAAAGCTAACAATGCGTATGTTTCAACCATTACCGCATAGATTATACCTTTTGTGGAGTGCTCTTCGTTCTTAGCAAGAATTGATATACCGGCAGCAGCTGTTTTACCTTGTGCTATAGCTGAAACCCAACCTACTAATCCTACTGGAAGACATGCTGCAAATATATACATACCTTGAGCTAATGACATATCTGCACTTAGTTGTCCTAAAACTAATAGACCGATTACGAAACCGTAAAGTCCTTGTGTACCAGGTAACAACTGAAGTACTAGTGACTTACCAAACTTTTGTGGTTCTTCTATCATTAATCCTGAAGCCGCTTGACCTACAGTTCCTACACCAATAGCTGATCCAAAACCTGATAATATTACTGCTAAAGCTGCACCTAATCCTGCAAATACTACTCCACCATAACTACTTAAAAATTCTGTAAAATTCATTTTTATTCCTCCTGACTATTTTATATTAATATATTTTGGATTGTTTCTAAATTGCTTAAACTCTTTGCCTCCACCTGAGTAGAACTTACCGAAGAACTCTACATAGGTAAGTCTTATGGTATGAACATATGCACCTAGTAAACTTAGGAATATGTTGAAAGCTTGGCCAACAAGGAATACCACAACTCCAAATATAATTCCTATGATACCCTTTGCAACCAACATATCAACCATCATATTTATGGCTGATGCAATGAAACCACCGGACAAACCAAGAGCCATTAGTCTTGAATATGAAACGAAGTCTCCGACATAACTGGAAATTCCATATAGACTATAGAGACCACCTGCTGCCTTTCCTCCTATGCTGTTTGCCTCTCTTCCACCGGTTAAGACAATTCCTGCCATACCTATAACCATTACTGCAAAGCCTATTGTTTCTAAAATTGGAGGAATAGTCATTATAATGGCAACGATATAAACAATACCACCGGTTAATGCCATATACCAGAATCCAACATCAAAAAATGCTGCTAATGGCTGACCATCTCTAATTAATAAATAAGCCTTAATCCCCAATGCAAAGAACAAATGCACTATTCCAAATATAATAGATATAACAAGTAGTTCATTATATTGAGTAGCTGGGTTTATAAATGCTGGCAACTTAATTATTCCACCTAAGAAGGATCCAAATACTAGTCCCCAAAATATGGTTGGATAACTAAGATAATAGAAAAATCTAATTGAATCTCTTTGACTATCTGAAAGATTGAAAGTTTTTAATGCTATCAATGTTCCAATTAACATTATCAACCCGTATCCAAGGTCTGCAACCATCATACCAAAGAATATCAGATAGAATGGTGCCAAAAACGGAGTTGGGTCAATTTCATTATAGTTTGGAAGTGCATACATTCCTGTAAGTGACTGGAAGGATTGAACAAACTTTGAGTTCTTCAACAATATAGGAGCACTCACATCATCCTTGTCCGCCTCTTCTACTTCAAGGTAATAGTAGTCATCCAAGGTTGTCTTTATAGCATTTATAAATTCATCCTTCATATCTGTAGGAATATAACCTTTTATTAAGGTTACATTTTCTGTTTTAACGAATTTCTCGGATGCTGCGAATCTCAGCTTCTTATTTAAGAGATACTCATACTCAATTTCCAATTCCGGAAGATGCTTCGCTAATCCTTTGATTTCGTTTTCCTTAACTGTAATATCATCCTGTAGTCTATTAACTTTATTCTGGTACTCTTGGATTTCTTCTGAAGGCGTTTTCTCCCCAGATAATTTTACTCTAGAAAAACTGTTATTTCTTAATATGTCTCTTAGGACATCTTCCTCTTCTATAGAGGTTATAGCTAATATATAAACGTCTTCCTTACCTTCACTTAATACCTCAAAATAAGTGTATTTGGTGTCGGTTAATTCGCTTTGTAGCTTTTGAACAAGTTTTTTTGGAACCGTTCCCAGTAAGATTTCACTTTTATTGAAGGAGTTCAACTTATCTATTGGACTTTCTAGCTTAATCCATGGATTTAGTTCACTAATTGAAGTATTTAACTTAGAAATTTCTTGGCGTAAAATTTCCTTCTTGGTATTTAGCTCTTTCAGTTGATTATAAATACTATGGTAATCAATGTTTAAAGCCTTTTCTTCAAGCTCTTTAAATTCAAAGGTCTCAAGCCCCTTCTTCATAGCTTTAAGTCCTGTCTCTCTTGTGTAATACTTATTTAACAAATCCATTCCGTATTTCACCTTAGAGATATCTTCATCGATGGCTACTAAACTCTCTGGCACTTTTACATCTTGCAATCCTATTTCCTTTAAGGAATCATCCATTTCAATGTTTGAAAAATGAACATACTTGAATTCCTGAAGTTTATGGAGAAGATCTTCTCTTTTTGAATCAAAGGCAAAAAGGCTGAAATTGCTCATTTTAACTATTGCCATTTGCGTTCACAATCCTCTCAATTATAATATTCACCGCTGATTCAAGATTAACATCTTTAAGTCCTTTTATTGCCTCAGCTTCTTTAAGTCCTTTTTCAGTTATAGGTTTTGCCATGGACTCTCCATCTTCTAAAGCTTTATCCTTTATACTTCTGGATTCTGCTTCTGCCTCTGACAATATTTTGTTATACTCATCTTCTGATTTTCTTTCAGCTTCCATTCTAGAATTCTTTCTAGTGACCATTGCCTCTTCTAAAATTGACTTTGCCTTAAGTTCAGCTTCTCTAACAGCTTCTATAGCATCCCTTGCCATCGCTTCACCCCCTATATTATAATATTACGCCTGTAAGAAATTAAAAA
>CAZAJU010000106.1:5310-6594 GCA_964485455.1 uncultured Tissierella sp. | reverse complement strand
CATTGTGATAATGAAGTGGATACTTTTCAATAGATTGTATCTCTATATTAAGAGGGGAATTGCTGTTAAAGTTAATTTCTTCTAGATACATGCTTATCCTCCTTAAGAGTTATCTAAGCCTGGAAATGCTAATTTCCAAGCCTAAATTCACCAGCAATCTTGTCATAGATAAATATTTCGCCTGTCTCAATAATATAGTGCCAACCACTAATTTTTAGTTTTCCAGCTTCAAATCTCTCTTGGATATATGGATAACTAAGCAGATTCTTAAGCTGCTCAACTACGTTGGTTTGTTCCATAATCCATTCTCTCTTGCTAGGGTCTTCTTCACTGCAATTTTCAATTGTTTTGGTTTTAGCTGGATAGCATAGTTCTAGCCATTTCTTAGTATGAGGTAGCTCATCTAAAAATCCATCTGGTTTTAAGCATGCAGCACATCCCCCACAGTTAGAATGGCCACAAACGATTATGTTTTCCACTTCTAGCACCAACACCGCATATTCTATAGCAGATGTAGTTGCCACATAATCATGTGTATCCCTAAATGGAGGTACGACATTGGCAATATTCCTAACGATAAATAATTCACCAGGTAAGGATTTTGTTATCAAGTTAGGGTCAACTCTGGAATCACTACAGCTAATAAATAATGTATGAGGTTTTTGTTGTTTTTTTAATGTATCAAAAAGTTCTTTGTGGTCATTGTAGTCTTTTTCTCGGAAATTAATTATGCCTTTTAATAAATTTTTCAAAATTGTCCACCTTACTTTTAAGTTGTTGTTTTATGTGTTAATCTAGATTAAATACCCGCTATATGGCATATAATTCACTTTTGCTTATTATATTACAAAACCTATAAAAATAATATACTTATTATAATTTTAGAACCTTTCTGTAAGGAATTATTGAGGAAAACATCTTGAAGAAAAATTTAGATCAAATAGAAATTGGTTATAAAAAGTTATAAATTAAAACAATGAACTTGCATGAGAAAAGAAAGTTTTAACATATCTCAATCTTCAAGAGCTAAAGAAATAAAAAATTTGATGAATTTTATACTTTTTGGGTATTTATTGATATAATATTCAAACAAGTACAAAAAAGCTAAAGGACTTAGGGTGGTATGTGAATATGATGAGTAACGAATTTTACATAAAATTAAACAATCAATCTCCCATTGCATATTCATATCTTGAACTTATGTTAGATAGAGAACGTGGTTCTATTGATTGCTTGTTCTTGGATATCAATCAGACCTTTGAAAAATTGTTTAAACTAAAAGCT
>CAZAJU010000106.1:0-5210 GCA_964485455.1 uncultured Tissierella sp. | reverse complement strand
ATAAAAAATTACCTTAAGGATACTGTATGGGTTTATAATGTATCGAGGAATAAGTTTACCTATGCAAATCAAAGAATAAGAGAGATTTTAGGCTATACTCCTGATGAGATGATGGATATAAAAATTGAACAAATTTTTATGCCTGATTATTTGAAAATAATAAATGATGCAATTTCCAATTCAGTTGCTCAAATTAAAGCTTATCCAACAAAAAAGATACATAATATGAGGAATCTTCAACTTGTTACCAAGAATGGAAACCTAGTCTGGGTAGAGATGAACTCCATATATCGATTTAATGATGATAATGAAATTGAAATAGTCAGCGTTCTACGTGATGTGGATATTAGTTTTAAAAAAGAAGAGGAGATTGTACACATAAGTACTCATGACCCTCTTACAGGTCTAAAAAATAGAAGTGCTTTGAGAATTAAGAAAAAATACTTAGAAGAGAATAAAGCTCTTTTAGGAAATATATCTGTTATGAGCATAGATATTGATAACTTTGCAGTTGTAAATGATGTGTTTGGAAATCATGCAGGCGATCAGATGATTATTGATTTTTCTAACAAAATCACTTCATCCATAGGAAAGATTGGAGAAGTTTATCATATAGGTAGTGATGAATTCATCGTTTTATTTAATTCAACAGATTTAAGCATGATTCAAGGGATTGGTAAAAAAATACTTCAAAATATATCGAGTCAGATAATAATTCATAATCGTACCTATTTACTTACAGCAAGTATCGGCATATCAGTAGGAGATGTAGATGGAGGAATAGAACAGGTTTTTAAAAATGCAGATACTGCAATGTACATTGCTAAAAAGACTAAGAATACAATCAAAATATTCACTCAGGAAATGGAGAAGGCTAGAACTAGGGATACAATTATTGAATATGACCTTAGATCCGCTATTGAAAGTGAGCAGTTTGAAATTCACTATCAGCCCATTTATGATGTAAGAAAAGGTAGTATACATCAAGCAGAAGCACTTCTTAGATGGAATCATCCAGAGTTTGGAAGAATTTCCCCAGGTGAATTTATTCCAATTGCTGAAAAAACAAAATTGATTTTGCCTATTACTGATTGGGTTATTGGACAGGCTTGCAAAAAAATAGCTGAATGGAACTCAATGGGAATTAATATTATTGTATCTGTAAATTTATCATTTATTTCCTTTGAAAATCGAAGCGATAAATTAACAGAGTTCATTATTAATACCATTAAAGAAACAGGTATAAAGCCATCTAGTCTTAAGCTTGAGATTACAGAGAGCGCTATTATGAGTGATATTGATGAGGTGCTAAGGGTATTTAAAGATTTAAAGAAATTTGGAGTAATTCTTGCACTTGATGATTTTGGCACAGGGTATTCAAGTTTTAGCTACCTTAAAAATCTGCCGCTAAATATAATCAAGTTGGATCGTTCACTAGTTTCCAATGTAGTTTCTGATGAAAAGGAACAGATGATAGTGGAGTCCTTAGTTACAATTATCCACGGACTAGGATTAGAAGTTATAGTTGAAGGTGTTGAGACACAAGAACAGTTAGAATATCTTAAAAACTTAGCTTGTGATTATATACAAGGTTATTTGTTTAGTCCGCCTCTTCCACCTGATGAATTTCTAAAATACTACAATTCGATGAAAAAAGAATAGATGGAATTTTAAAATGTAAAAAAGGTCATGGGGATAATTGATGTGACCCCCTAAAGTTAGACCAATTAAAATCTAACTTTTGGAGGTCATTTTTTGTGGCAAAATACAGTTATGAATAGTTGTTAAAGCATGATTGAAACTTTTGGGTATAAGTTATCTAGAAAACCTATATTAATAATAGAGTGGTCTTAAACTAAAATAACCGTTCTAGATGCTTTTAGTTTTTAAAAGGAGGGTAATAAATGTGGACTAGGGTAGAACTTAAAAATTACGCTAAGGATTTTTTAAAAAAACATTATTGGAAGGCCTTTGTTGTGTGTTTGATATTTTCCATACTCACAGGAGGTAATGGTAGTAGTGGGGGGAGAAGTGACCATGATGACTTTTTACCACTGCCATCCTTCGAAAAAGAGTTCCAAATAGATAATAACAATTTTTTCTATGAGATTAGGACTGGAGGGGTAAGAGAACTCATAAACTCTCTAGGGCTTTTTCCTACATTTTTCATAGGCTCAACTTTATTTGCAGCTGTTTTAATTCTTTGGATAGTTAGCATGTTAATTCGGCCTCTAATTACGGTTGGAAAGAATAGATTCTTTCTTAAGGGCTTCGATGAAGATGTAAATATCAGATATCTTTTTTCTACTTTTAATAGGGATGAGTTTTGGGGAATATTTAAGTGTATGTTTATCACCGGAATCAAAAATTTTCTATGGTTTTTCTTATTAATAATTCCAGGGATAATTAAATTCTATGAATATAGGATGGTTTCTTACCTCTTGGTGAATGATACTTCCCTTACATCAAGTGAAGCTATTCAAATAAGTAGACAACTTACAGATGGTCATAAGTGGAGTATGTTTGTTTTGGATTTATCCTTTATAGGATGGTATATACTGGGTGGATTGTTATTTGTTATTGGAACATTCTTCGTAGTTCCTTATCATGAGGCAACTATAGCAAGATTATTTAATGTATTGTCAGGAAATGATAAGAATACAGATGATAATTATAGAATGGTTTATGAATAAAGAAATTTTTACTTGCCTAAATAATTAACCCTAAACAAAGACGTCAATCTGATATGATTGACGTCTTTGTTAATTCATTGTATTTTCAATTATCTCTTTCAAGCTATCATTTAGGAAGTTTTGTGAGGCATTTAGTTGGTTTATAAATAGCTCTAGGATATCAGAAAAGTAAAAATCAGTATATTTACTCTCTATGTTTTTAAATGCTTCTAAAATTTCTTTTGAGTATATAAAGTCCTTATCGTAGTTTGGAGTTATATTACTTCCAAATAAGAAAGTGGATACATAATTTTTATATACAGAATCAACTTCTTCAATATATTTTGAATAAGGATAGGTCCTTCTAAAGATTTCTATTTCAACGATTTTCTCAGCCAACTTTTCTCTTGCTATCATCTTGTTTTCCTCTATAATATATGGGGTAGAGGACTCCTTTGCCATTAGCTTCAGATAATCTCTAAACTCGTTAGTTATATTATTTCCAAATAGGTCTACCAGCTTTTGATTATTTATTTTATAGTAATATATTCCCTCTGATGTTTCTAGTCGGTATCCCATAGATAGATTCTCTATGAGATGTTTTTTAAGCTCTGGTTCAGATTGAAGTATTTTCTCTCTTTTAAGATATTCCATATCATTTAGTCTTTCTAGAGACAATCCATATTGATCTGAAAGATAATCCATATTATTACCATTTTGGTATTTCACAAAGAGAGAATTTAGTTCATTGCTTTTATTCTCAAGTTTTGTTTTCAAAAATCCAATATATTCCTCTAATAAGTATGAAAAATCAAATTTATTGAATTCTTGTTGATTTTGTAGCAAATATGGGAGTATTTCTATATCTTTTAGACCAAGGTCCTCAATCCTAGTTACATTGTCTTTGCTCATACTCTTTTCCTGTGCAAAGCGTTCCACTTGAATTAGTTCACCGGAGTCCTTGCTATCCCATTTGTACCAAAGTACTATTTTATTAGATTCTTCTGCACTTTGGTCTATAGATTCAGGATCATTTGTATAGATACTAAATTCAAGGATTCCATCCATATTTACATCTTTTATCTCGTTTTTAGTGTAGGTAGAGATAAGACCTATTTTCTTATGGTTTAATATACTCTTAAGCTTTCCGTTTTCAAGGATGAAGCCATAGTTTACAGTTGAGTGAGTTCCTACTTCATTGCTCAGGAATATTCCATTTTGGTCCTCAGCTATTTTTCCTACTATCAGTAAGTAATTTGACTTATCGTAGTTCATAGAGATGCTATTAAGGAGTGCATATTTTTCACCATTGAATTTATATACTTGAAGTTCTCCAGGGTCCTCTGTATCTTCAGGATTTCTTTCTATAAATACTACTAGCTCTGGAATATTGTCGTCATCTAGGTTTCCTACTGCAAAATCCCTGGATAGACCAAGTGTGTTTACCTTTTGCATAAACAGCTCGTCTGTCAAGAAATCATAGTCTTTTCCCTTAGAGAGGATAATCTCTTTAATGGAATCTTCAAGTGGAACATGTTCGGGCACGAAATTAGCAGGAACGGTTTTACATCCGCTTATAAATACACTAGTGATTAATATAATAAGTAATAAAAAAACATATTTCTTGTTCATAAATAACTCCTTTCAAACAAACCTATGAATACTTTATGAAGTTAAGTAGTGTGATTGGTCTATATCATATCTTATAAGTATATAGAAAAATTATGATATTTAGGTGACAAAGAGGTTACAGAATTAGGATATAATGTCGTTATAATTGACATAAATTAATACAATTGATAATATTAAACTATTAACTCGGGGGTGTTACTATGGTGCTAATTGAGGAAAGAGAAAAGGTAGTAGAGTATGGTAAAAAATTGGTTTCAGCCAAGTTAACTAAGGGAACAGGCGGCAATATTAGTATTTTTAACAGAGATAAAGGACTATTAGCAATTTCTCCATCTGGATTGGAGTATGAGAATATAAAACCTCAGGATGTAGTAATTATGAGCCTTGATGGGGATATAATAGATGGTGTTAGGACACCATCCTCAGAATTTCTCCTTCACAAGATATTTTATGAAAATAGAGGGGATATTTCTGCTATGGTACATACCCACAGTAGATATGCAACTACTCTAGCCTGTTTAAACTGGGGGCTTCCGGCTGTTCATTATATGGTGGCTGTGGCTGGGCTAGATGTTAAATGTGCCAGATATGCAACCTTTGGAACCAGGGAGTTGGCTTTAAATGCATATGAAGCAATGGTAGATAGAAAAGCCGTTTTATTAGCCAATCATGGGCTTTTAGCAGGAGATATTACTATTGAAAAGGCCTTTAATATTTCAGAGGAAATCGAGTATTGTGCAGAGTTGTATTATAGAGCAAAATCAATTGGAGAACCAACGATTCTAGACAATGAAGAGATGTCAAAGATGATTGAAAAGTTCAAGTCATATGGGCAAGCTAAATACGAATAAGGCAGCTAGTAGGAATCAATATGGATAATCATGAATTCTGCATATATATAAGTAA
>CAZAJU010000105.1:0-6610 GCA_964485455.1 uncultured Tissierella sp. | reverse complement strand
AATAGTTGGCAAATAGATATATTTTATTGACATATGGACATATGTTCGGTATAATTATTAAAAGCTTGAGATGTCATCATCTCAATAGGTGGCGAGTTGAGATATAATGAAAAAATACGGGTTGATTTTTTGTGGCTATATTTAAATTAAGTGCTTAAGCATAGGGGGATCCATGTTAAAAGACAGAATCGAAGAATTAAGAGAAAAACTTAATATAGCATTAGAAACAAAATCACCTGATGATGAATATGTACTTAAGCTTAGTCAGGAATTAGATAAACTGATAGTGGAATATTGTAAACAACAAAAGAGGAATACTCCATCAAACCACTGAAATGAGGCAGGAGCTATCTTCACGTCGTAATAATATATATTGATTTTTAAAATACTATAGTATATAATTAAGTCAAAGGTCAAAGAAAGTCAAAAATACTTTCCTGCAATTGGAGATGGTTATATGGAATATAAAGATTATTATAAAATTTTAGAAGTAGATAAGAATTCAAGTCAAAATGACATAAAAAAATCATATAGAAGACTAGCTAAGAAGTATCACCCGGATTTAAATCCAAATGATAGTAAGGCTCAAGAGAAGTTTAAGGAGATCAATGAAGCTTACGAAGTTCTAGGTGACGAGGAGAAGAGGAAAAAGTACGATACCTTTGGAAGTAGCTATGACTTTTCAGGTGGAATGAACTTTGATCCATCACAATATGGGTACAGCTATAGTTATACAGATAGCTCAGGAGATTTCAGCGACTTCTTCAATATGTTCTTTGGAGGAGGCGGTAGCAGTAAAAGTAGAGGTTTTAATATAAATGATTTATTTGGTGGTGGAAAGACCTCTGGATTTGGTAGGAGAGCCGAACCTCAAAGACAAAGTTATGAATCTGAGCTATCAATTACATTAGAAGAGGGCTTTTCTGGAATTACCAAGGATGTAAGTCTAAACTTTGGTGGAGAAGTAAAAGAATTGTCTATAAAAATCCCTAAAGGAATATTACCCGGGAAAAAATTAAAGGTTAAGGGCGAAAAGTGGGGGATTCAAGGTGATATTGTTTTTAGAATCAACTTAATAGATGATGGAAAGAATAGATTAGATAATCTTGATATTATTTCAAAGATAAACTTACTTCCTTGGGAAGCAGCATTAGGAACTAAAGTTGTTGTATCTACCTTAGAAGGAAAGATTAAGGTAAATGTACCAAAAGGAATTTTAAGCGGAAAGAAGATAAGGGTTCCTAATAAGGGGTATGTAGATATGAAGGAAAATCGAGGGGATTTATATATTGAGATAAATATAGTAAATCCACCTGCTTTATCAGAGGAAGAAGAAAAGCTATATGAGGAGCTTAGCAGAGTCTCAAAATATAACCCAAGAGATTGAAGATAGGTAAAGATATATAATAAGTAAGAGGTAAAGGTAAGTCGGAGAAAAGGAGATTTAGATATGGATTTAAATAAATTTACTCAAAAAAGTCTGGAAGCTGTACAAGAGTCACAAGAAACAGCTATAAAAAATGGAAATCCCCAGGTTGAGGAAATCCATATTCATTATAGTTTAGTTAGTCAGGATGATGGATTAATTCCAAAAATCATATCCTATATGGGAGAGAACAAAGAGCTAGTAAGGGTTGATGTTGAAAGGGAAATAGATAAGCTTCCTAAGCAGTCTGGTGGTGGAAGTATCTATCCTTCTAGGACTTATACCAAGGTTTTATTGGACTCTGAGGAAGAGGCAAAAAAATTTGGGGATGAATATGTGGGGGTAGAGCATATTTATATATCCCTTCTAAAGCAAAAGGGTAGCTTGTCGGAGAAGATATTTAAAAAATACAATATTAACCTTCAAAGATTTTTAGAAGCATTAAAGAAGATTAGGGGAAGCCAAACCATAACCTCTGACAATCCTGAATCCACTTATGAAGCACTAACAAGGTTTGGTAAAGATCTAGTTGAAGAAGCCAGAAACGGTAAGATTGATCCTGTAATCGGAAGGGATTCTGAGATTAGAAATGTCATTAGAATATTATCCAGAAGAACTAAGAATAACCCAGTTTTAATAGGAGAACCAGGGGTAGGTAAAACTGCTATAGCCGAAGGTTTAGCTCAGAGAATAGTTAACGGAGATGTTCCAGAGGGTTTAAAGGATAAGACCATATTTTCCCTTGATATGGGAGCATTAATAGCAGGGGCTAAATATAGGGGAGAGTTTGAGGAGAGACTTAAGGCTGTATTATCTGAGATTCAAAAGTCTGATGGACATATAATATTATTTGTAGATGAAATTCATAATATTGTTGGTGCTGGTAAGACTGAAGGAAGTATGGATGCATCCAATTTACTGAAGCCTATGCTAGCACGTGGAGAACTTCATGCCATTGGCGCCACTACTCTTGATGAGTACAGAAAGTATATTGAAAAGGATGCTGCTCTAGAGAGAAGATTTCAAAAGGTAATGGTAAGTGAACCCACAGTTGAGGACACAATATCAATACTTAGAGGATTAAAGGAAAGATATGAAATTCACCATGGAATAAGGATATCAGATGGAGCTATTATTGCTGCTGCAACCCTATCCGATAGATATATTAGCGATAGATTTCTTCCAGATAAGGCTATAGACCTTATGGATGAGGCTTCAGCTATGATAAGAACAGAAATAGATAGTATGCCTACTGAAATCGATGAAATTAGAAGACGAGTACTTCAGCTTGAAATTGAAAAGGCAGCACTAAAGAAGGAAAATGATGAAGCTTCAATGCAAAGGCTGGAAAGATTAGACAAGGAACTATCTGAGCATAAGGAAAAGCTACAAATTCTTAAAGCTCAGTGGGAGGACGAAAAGAAGAATATCACTAAGGTTAAGGATATTAAAGAGGAAATCGACAAGGTAAAGAGAAAGATAGAGGAAGCAGAGAGAAGCTACGACCTTGAGAAGCTATCTCAGCTAAAATATGGGGCCTTAGTTGATCTTCAAAATCAGTTAGAGAAAGCCAATGAAAAAAATGAGACAGATGAAAGAATGCTTAAGGAAGAGGTTACTGAGGAGGAGATTGCTGAGGTAGTAGGCAAATGGACCGGTATACCTGTTTCAAAGCTTGTATCTACTGAGAGGGA
The DNA here is from genome assembly GCA_964485455.1 of uncultured Tissierella sp. GTDB lineage: Bacteria > Bacillota > Clostridia > Tissierellales > Tissierellaceae > Tissierella_B. The sequence continues at coordinate 3,490 of CAZAJU010000105.1, read as the reverse complement.
GAAGCTTTTAAATCTAGATGACATATTGCATAAGAGGGTAATAGGACAGGATGAAGCAGTGGAAGCCGTAGTAGATGCAGTAATCCGTGCAAGATCTGGTATGAAACAGTTAAACAGACCAGTAGGAAGCTTTATATTCCTTGGGCCTACTGGAGTAGGAAAGACTGAATTGTCTAAAGCACTTACAGAAACTCTATTCGATGATGAAAGAAATCTAGTAAGAATCGACATGAGTGAATATATGGAGAAACATGCTGTATCAAGGCTTATAGGAGCGCCTCCAGGATATGTAGGCTATGATGAGGGAGGACAATTGACTGAAGCTGTAAGGAGAAAGCCATACTCTGTTATTCTCTTTGATGAAATTGAAAAGGCTCATCCAGATGTATTCAACATCCTTCTTCAAGTTCTAGACGATGGAAGGCTTACTGACAACCAAGGTAGGGTAGTGGATTTCAAGAACACCATTATAATCATGACATCAAATATTGGTTCAAGTTACTTGCTGGAAGGGGTAAATCCGGATGGTAGTATAGATGATGGGGCTAGAGATTTGGTAATGAAGGAAATGCAAAGGACCTTTAGACCAGAATTCTTAAATCGTGTAGATGAAATAGTAATGTTTAAGCCATTACAGAGAAATGAAATATTCAAGATCATTGATATTCAAATTGAAGATTTGAAACAAAAGCTTGAGGATAGACAGATAGATATTGAGGTTACAGAGAGTGCTAAGGAATTGATTTTAAATAGGTCATATTCAAGTCAATATGGTGCAAGGCCTGTTAAGAGATTTATTCAGAAGGAAATAGAGACCAAAATAGGAAGGCTATTAATCAAAGGGGATTTGAAGGATAAGGATATTCTAATAATTGACTTTGAAAATGGAGAACTAAAGTTTAATAGAAAATAAGGGACAAAAGGTCATCTGACCACTTTGTTTCCTGATAAATCAAATGAAAAAAGACTTGTTCATATGAACAAGTCTTTTTTCTATGTAACCGTGCACCCAGCTTCGAAATCCTATTCCGAGCGTTACCTAAACAGTTAACTCGGGCCAGGCTTCCCTGCGGCACACGGAAAGATTCACTTATCGCTGCTTCCTTCCGGACCTGACGAGGTTCATGAGTTTCCGTTGCGCAGGACCCAACCGTCAACGCCACTTATCTAGGGCAGACCTCACAATAGAAATCCCTAAACTGGGACTTCAATCCTGCTGTAGCGGATTGCAGGTTATAGGGCACCGCTACCTCCCCATCTAGCACGGTAAAATTTTCTAATGGCGGAGAGAGAGGGATTTGAACCCTCGAGACGCTTTCACGTCTACCCGCTTTCCAGGCGAGCGCCTTCGACCACTCAACCACCTCTCCGTGATTAATTGCACTACAGATATATAGTATAAGATAGATATTGGATTTTGTCAAGCTGGAAAAATAAAGATAAAAATCAGAGTGAAAAAGCTACCGTGCTGGTTTTGCAATAATGATATGAAATGTTCTCCACCTATGGTTCTCTAGGGAAAGTAGTATAGTCGCTATTTTATGATGAAATTAGGTAGTTTTTCTGTTATAATGAAACTATAAGAAAATAAACAAAAGCAGTCTCATTTCGGCGGGGTGAAGAAACTACAAGTAGTTTCTTTTAAGCCTAAATAAAACTACTGAAAAAAACAGTGTGGGTGAGAAGATGTATCAGGCACTATATAGACAATATAGACCTAAAACCTTTGATGAGGTCCTAGGTCAAGAGCATATTACTAGAACCCTTAGACAACAAGTTCTTATGGGAAACATTGGTCATGCCTATCTTTTCTCTGGTACAAGAGGAACGGGTAAGACGTCTGCGGCGAAGATTCTTTCAAGAGCTGTAAACTGCCTAAATCCTCAAGATGGAAACCCATGTAACGAATGTGAAATCTGTAGTGGAATATTGGATGAAAGCATTATGGATGTAATAGAAATGGATGCTGCTAGTAACAACAGCGTCGATGATGTAAGAGACTTAAAGGAGAAGGTTATATATCCTCCATCTAGAGCAAGGTTTAAAGTCTATATAATAGATGAGGTACATATGCTTTCTAAAGGTGCTTTTAATGCTCTATTAAAAACTCTTGAGGAACCTCCAAGGCACTTGATATTTATACTAGCTACAACTGAACCAGAAAGGCTTCCGCAGACTATTCTATCAAGATGCCAAAGGTTTGATTTTAAAAGAATAACCAATAGAGATATAATAGCTAATATGAAAAGTATAGCAAATGGAATTAATGTGGATATAGAAGAGAGAGCTCTTAGCCTTATTGCTAGGAATTCAGATGGGGCCATGAGGGATGCCTTAAGTCTTTTAGACCAATGTATATCCTTTAATAATGACAGAATAACTTATGATGATGCAACTAGCATACTAGGAATAGCAAATAAATATTTAATCTTTGAAATGGTAAATAATATATATAAAAAAGATCTACAAAGTGTACTATTTACAATAGATGATATAATTCAAAATGGAAAGGATATACATCAGTTTATTAAAGATTTAATTAGACACTTTAGAGATTTAATGGTTGCAAAGTCATCCAAAAATCCTATAGAATTAATAGAGACTGAAGACACAGAGGATTATATCCAACAATCTCAGAATATGAGCTTAGAATATATACTAAGAGCACTGGACATCTTGTCTAATGCAGAGGGTCAAGCAAAGTGGTCGACTCAACCTAGAATCATCCTTGAAATGGCTGCTATAAAGCTAGTTTCAATAGAAGATGAGCTTTCCCTAGAGGAAAGGGTAAAAAGGTTAGAGGAAGGAATTAGACCAACTGTAAAACAAGCTGAAATAAGACCTTCATACACAAAGGTAGAATCTTCAGCTAATGAAGCAAGGAAAGAAACTTTTAACAAGCCGAAACAGCATAACGAGGTGGTTCAAAATCCAATACAAAAAAAGGATGTAGAACCGGTTGAAGATATAAAACATGAGAAGGAAACTGAAGAACCGCAAGATATTGGTAATGCTGTTGAGACGGATGGTTATACTCTTACTTTAGATAGGATTAATAGTGAATGGTCTAAGGTAATGCATAATATAAAATCAAAAAAGATTAATATCTATGCTTTAATAATGGAAGGAGAACTTATATCCTTTGAAAATAACTTGCTGACTATAGGATATAATGATGGATTTGGATTCCATAAAGAAGCAATAAATGCACAGCAGAATAGAGAATTCGTTGAGGATATAGTTTCTAAATATTTTAATAGAAAAATATCAATACATTTTTTCATGAAGTCTGACTTACCAACTAAGCTTTCAAATCAAAATGAAAATAATGAGAAAGATAAGACCATAGAAAGTGTAATAGAATTCTTTGGAAAAGAAAATGTAGAAATAAAATAGAAATAGAGGAGAGAATTAAGATGGCAAAAGGTGGATTCCCAGGAATGGGCGGAAATATGAATAATATGATGAGACAAATGCAGAAGATGCAAAA
>CAZAJU010000104.1:0-6762 GCA_964485455.1 uncultured Tissierella sp. | reverse complement strand
GTAATTGGCATAGCTAAAGACGGTATTGAGGCACTAGATTTAATAGAGAGAAAAAAACCTCAAATTGTAGTGTTAGATGTAATTATGCCGCATTTAGATGGATTAGGGGTACTAGAGAAGCTTCATGAGTCTGAAAATGAATATTTTCCAAAATTTATTATGCTATCAGCAGTTGGTCAAGATAAGATAACTCAGAGAGCTATAGAACTAGGTGCTTCATATTATGTAGTCAAACCATTTGATTTCCAGGTGTTTATAAAGAGATTAAAAGAGACGGCAGAAATAGAAATCAAAGCTGAATCAAATATCTATAATATAGGAAGCGCTGTTAAAAAATCAAACAATATGGAGAAAAATCTAGAAACTAAGATAACCAATACTATACAAGAAATTGGAGTTCCTGCACATATTAAAGGATATTTGTACTTAAGAGAAGCAATCACTATGGTAATAAATGATATGGATTATTTAGGTGCTGTAACTAAAGAATTATATCCAGCAGTTGCTGAAAAGTTCAATACTACTTCTAGTAGGGTGGAAAGAGCTATTAGACATGCTATAGAAGTAGCTTGGAATAGAGGAAAAGTAGATACAATAGATAGAATATTTGGATACACTGTAAACAATAACAAAGGAAAGCCTACAAACAGTGAATTCATAGCACTAATTGCTGATAAATTAAGATTAGAGCAAGATGTTATGGATAAGGCTTTATAAGAATTTAATTCACAAGTATATAAAGTTCGGTATGAAGGAATTTCTGCCAAAATTATTACTTCAATTTTAAATTAGGAATTTTCAAGAAAAACATTCGTTATGAATGTTTTTCGATTTTTAAATCCAAATTATATGGTATAATAGGGGTAATAAGAGCAAATTTGGAGGTAATTATGGTTTATGAAGAGAAGACCATGAAGTCTGAGAAACTTTATGAGGGTAAGATTATTAATCTTAGAATAGATACTGTAGAACTACCTGAGAAGAGGTATTCAAAGCGGGAAATCGTTGAACATCCAGGTGGAGTAGGAGTAGTTGCCATAACAGATGATAATAAAATCTTACTTGTAAGACAATATAGAAAAGCTGTAAATCGTGCTCTGTTAGAAATACCTGCAGGCAAGCTTGAAGTCAATGAAGAACCACGTGAGACTGCCATAAGAGAGCTTAAGGAAGAAACTGGATTTGAAGCGAAAAATTATAACTACCTACTAGAGTTTTATACATCTCCAGGATATACAACTGAGAAAATCTATTTATTTTTAGCTACTGGGTTAACGGAGGGTTCTCAAGAACTAGATGATGGAGAATATTGTGAGCTTGAAAAATATAATATTGATGATTTATTAAAAATGATAGATAGAGGCGAGATCATAGATAGTAAGACTATAATTGGTATCAATGTGGCTAAGAGCTATATGAAAGATAAAGAATAAGTTATAAAATCCTCCTTTTAGGCATAAAAATTAAAGAGCTAGGACAAAGGAGGATTTACTTTGAATACGTTAAGAAACAGAATTAGGACTCATTTTGAAAATGGATTCTCTTTTTATTTTATATTGGCTTTAGTATTGATAGTAGGTGTCATAGTTGGAGCATTAATCACCAAGGGAATAAACAAAGAAACCCTTAGAACTTTAGTTGACTTTAGTAATCCATATTTTTTAGGACTTTCTAAGGGATTTACAAACAAAATAGATTTTTTAAAAATATCAATATTTCTTAATATTATTTTTACAGTTATTACATATTTGCTTGGATTACTGGGGCTTGGAGTTTTAATTCCAATAATTCTATTTTTAAGAGGCTTACAGCATGGTGTAGTCGTAGGATATGTAATACTTAATTTTGGATTTAAGGGATTTATAGTATCTATCTTTGGATTATATCCTCAATACCTACTATTCATACCATCTCTAATTTCTATAAGCTCCTTATCAATGATGGTATCCTTTAAATATAGAATGAACTCTGGAATTAGACAAATGAAAATAAATAGAATAAATTTATATGACTATACAGTTTTAGTAACTATAAATACATTTGTTTTAATGCTTGGTTCCTTATATGAGGGGTTAATAGGAACTTTTTTTTTAAATCTTCTTTCTTTCTAAGTTGCAAGAAAAATTTTATAAATGATATATAAAATAAACTTTAGATTAGGTATTCTTCAAAATATTACCAAAACATTAGGAGGAGATATTATGAGAGTCGTAGATTTAATCGAAAAGAAAAAGTTAGGATTGGAATTGAGCTCAGAGGAAATAGATTTCTTAATACAAGGATATGTAGCTGGTGATATTCCTGATTACCAGATGTCTGCATTTCTAATGGCAGTATACTTTAAAGGGATGACAAAGGATGAAACTACAAGTCTTACTATGTCCTTTGTTGATTCAGGTCATAAAGTTGATTTAGCCAGAATTCAAGGGATTAAGGTGGATAAGCATTCTACAGGAGGAGTAGGAGATAAGATAAGCCTTATAGTTATACCACTTGTTGCATCTGTAGGTATACCTGTGGCTAAGATGAGCGGTAGAGGTCTTGGACATACTGGTGGAACTATAGATAAATTAGAATCCATTGAGGGATTCAGGATAGAGTTAAGTGAGGATGAATTCATAAATAACGTTAACTCTTACAAGATGGCTATAACAGGTCAATCAGCAAATTTAGTACCAGCGGATAAGAAAATCTATTCTTTAAGGGATGTAACTGCTACCATAGATAGCATTCCACTAATTGCAAGTTCAGTAATGAGTAAGAAAATTGCTTCAGGTGCAGATGCAATAGTTCTTGATGTTAAGGTAGGTTCGGGAGCATTTATGAAATCTTTAGAAGAAGCAAAAGTACTAGCGCAAACCATGGTAGATATTGGTAAGTCCTTGAATAGGAATACTGTTGCTGTTATTACTAATATGGACCAGCCTCTTGGAAGAGAAGTTGGAAATACAAATGAAGTAATTGAAGCAATAAAAGTACTTAAAGGCCAAGGTGAACAAGATGAGACAACTATAGCTCTTACAATAGCATCTTATATGTGTATTCTTGGCAAAGTCTTTAATAGTTTTGATGAAGCATATAATAAACTAGAAGAAATAATACATTCAGGGGTTGCAATAGAAAAGTTCAAAGAACTTATTGCAATTCAGGGGGGAAATCCTGCTGTAGTAGATGATGTCAGTCTCCTACCTAAAGCTAAGTACCATTTTGAAATTAAGGCAGTAAATGCTGGGTATGTAACTCAGCTAGATGCTCAAGCTATTGGTGTATCAGCCATGTTACTCGGTGCAGGTAGAAGGATCAAGACTGATAATATAGACTATGCTGCAGGTATTACTCTGGTTAAAAAAATCGGTGATATGATAGATGTTGGAGATACATTATGTATACTCCATACGAACAAAGAGGATATAGAGGAAGCTAAGTTAAAAGCTTTAAATGCATATGTTATTAGCCATGAAAAGCCAAGTATTAAAGATTATGTTTTAGATATATTGAGTTAATATCATTTCAATATTGAATAACAATGCTAATTCTGGAGAATATAAAAGTAATATTAGCATTGGAGGGAGAATATTGAAAAGGAAAATTATTTCTTTTATCTTAATGATGTCTTTAGTCATGCTTCCCATAATTTCAAATGGTGAGCTAGGAATAACCAGTAAATCTGCTTTATTAATGGACTATAATACGGGAGAGGTAATCTATTCATTAAATGAGCATGAAAAATTAGCACCTGCAAGCGTTACAAAGATAATGACTTTGCTTTTAGCTATGGAGGCAGTAGATTCTGGTAGAATAAAGATGAATGATGAAGTAGTAATTAGTGAATATGCAGCAAGCATGGGTGGAACTCAAATTTATCTAGAAGCCGGAGAGGTACAGACTATAGAGAACCTGATTCGTGCGGCTACAATAAGATCAGCTAATGATGCAGCTGTGGCATTAGGAGAAGCCATAAGCGGAAGCAATGAGGCTTTTATCAAGCTAATGAATGATAGAGCTAAAAAACTTGGTATGGAGAATACCCAATTTAAGAATGCTACTGGTTTACCTATTGAAAACCATTATACTACAGCCTATGATGTAGCTCTGATGTCTAAAGAGATTCTTAAACATGAAGGTATTTACAAGTATATGACTACCTATATGGAGGATTTACAAGTAGGTAGAAATAAGGAAGATACTCAAACTATGGTAAATACCAACAAACTTATTAAAGAGTACGATGGTACAACCGGTATAAAAACGGGTTCTACTAATGCTGCTGGGTACTGTTTATCTGCATCTGCAAAGAGGGGTGAACTACATTTAATTGCAGTTATTATGAATGCCGAGACCAGTAAAGATAGATTTAATGAGGCAAAAAAGTTATTGGATTATGGATTTGCAAATTATAATAGTGTAACTTTGGGCAAGAAAGGGGATTTGATTACTTCACTCTCCCTTGAGAAATCAGATCTTAAAAGTATAGATTTAGTACTTGAAATGGATATATATGCCTTGATGAAAAAAGAAGATAAGGGAGATATTCAAAAGGAAATAAAACTATCCAAAAATATTCAAGCACCAATTCTAAAAGGGGATAAGCTAGGAGAAGTAATAATCTCTCATAATGGAAAAGAATTAGATAGAGTAGGATTGATTTCTAAAAACGACGTTAAAGAAGCTGGATTTCTACTGTTATTAATGAGAACAATTTCAAATTTTGTTACAGGCAAATAGTTATCTAAACCTCGACTTTAAATGGTCGAGGTTGTATAATGTTATTTAGGATATAGAAAGAAGGTTATTTATGGATATCTTAATTAGCATACCAGGTTTACTTATTGCAATAGTATGCCATGAACTTGCACATGGTTATATGGCGTATTTTTTAGGTGATACTACTGCAAAGGATGAAGGCAGACTTTCATTAAATCCAGTTAATCATATCGACCCTGTAGGGCTTTTAGCAATGTTAGTATTTAGATTTGGCTGGGCAAAGCCTGTGCCGATAAATTTCATGAAATTTAAAAACAGAAAAAGGGATACTTTTTTAGTCTCTATAGCAGGAGTAGTCACTAACTTTATATTGGCTTTTGTATCTGCTTTAATTTTGGTTCATGTACCTATTCGAAATGAAATTGTATACCAAATGGTCCTGATTACAATGTGGTATAATATTATGCTGGGAGTTTTTAATCTTCTGCCATTTCCTCCTTTAGATGGATCAAAGGTAGTAGCTAGTTTTTTGCCAACGAAGTTAGAATTCTTGTTCTATAAATATGAAAGATACTTCTACTTTGTTTTGATATTTTTAATAATGACAAATGTGACTGACAGAATTATAGGACCAATAATTGATTTTATTTTAAATTTGATAATAAGGTTAGTTTAGCAATGAGGGAAAAAATGGATTATAAAGTAGAATTAGAGGCTTACGAAGGTCCCTTGGATCTATTATTAAGCTTAATTCAGAAGTCTGAAATAGATATATATGATATTCCAATCAATATAGTTACCGAACAATTCCTAAGCTACATTAAAGAAATGGAAGAGTTAAATTTAGATGTTACTAGCGATTTCTTAGTAATGGCTGCAACACTATTGGAAATAAAATCTAAGATGTTACTTCCAAAAGAGATTATTATTGAAGATGGAGTAGAGATAGAAGTTGACCCAAGAGAAGTATTGGTGCAGCGTTTGCTAGAGTACAAGCTTTACAAAGAGGCAGCCGAGATACTAAAGTTATCAGAAACTATAGAATCCATGGTTTATTATAAGCCAAGAGAGAATTTATCTATATATAAGGATCCTATTGATGAACTTAAGAAAATTGACTTGTCACAACTGGTTAAGGCCATAAGTAATATACTAGCTAGAAATTCAATAAAGTCTAATAGAACTGATTTTAATGAAATAAATAGGCAGGAATATACTCTCGAGACCTGCATAAAGGAAATTAGGACAAAGCTAAAGCTGAATAAAAAAATATTATTCAGTGAATTACTAAGTGTAAATACAACGAGGGAAGAGATTGTTACTTACTTTTTATCTCTTCTAGAACTTATAAAGATGAAGAAAGTTTATGTGGAGCAGGATTCTGCTTTTACAGATTTGACAATTGCTAGAAGAATGGATGAAAAAAATGGATCGTAAACAGATGAAATCTATAATAGTTGGGCTGCTTTTTACATGGGGAGACCCTTTGGATTTAAAGGACCTTTCCAGCGTTTTAGAAGAGCCAGAAAAGGAAGTTGAAATAGCAGTTAAGGAACTAATGGATGAGCTTGATTTTAGTCTTAGCGGCCTTAGAATCATAAGGTTTAATAATTCATATCAAATTGGGACAAGACCTGAGCATTATGAATGGATAAAGAAATTGAATAGCAGCAAAAATTCCAAAAATCTATCCAATGCTTCCCTAGAGACATTGTCCATAGTCGCATATAAGCAACCTATAATTAAAGCTGAAATCGAAGCCTTGAGGGGCGTAAGAAGCGATAGAGCATTAGAAACTCTAATTGAGAGAAAATTAGTTGCAGAGGTTGGTAGACTTGATAAGACTGGACGACCAATCCTTTATGGAACTACTGATGAGTTCTTAAGGTATTTTGGACTTGAATCCATTGATGAGTTACCACCAATTGAAGATTTTAAGGAATACTCCGATATAGAACAGGAATAATAATAGTATTATTCCTGTTCTTTTTTCATGACCTAACCCAATTTTCAGCGTTTTTCTGAAAATTGATGGTAGGTCAGATGCAGTCTAGCCAA
>CAZAJU010000103.1:0-6800 GCA_964485455.1 uncultured Tissierella sp. | reverse complement strand
ATATATGTACAAATAGCTGAGAAAATAGAGAATGAGATACTATTGGAAAACTTAAAGGAAGAAGATCAGGCACCATCAACCAACCAATTTGCAAAAGTATATCAGATAAACCCTGCTACTGCACTTAAGGGTATGAATATATTAGTTGATGAGGGGATTCTGTTTAAGAAAAGAGGCTTAGGCATGTTTGTTGCAGAAGGAGCAAGAAAGAAAATCCTAAAAAAAAGACAAGATAGCTTTTTTAAAGAGATAATACCAGAGATAATGACAGAGGCAAATAGGCTGGAGATATCTACAGAAGAGATAATAGATTATATGGTCAAGTTAAAGGAGGGGAAATAAATGCTTGAAATAAAAGGATTAAGTAGATCATTTGGTAAAACTAGAGTATTGACGGATATAAACTTAAACATCGAAGAAGGAAAGATATATGGACTTCTTGGACGGAATGGAGTAGGAAAATCAACACTTATGAATATAATAGCTGGTCATTTAAGATCTGACAGTGGTCAATTAAAATATAATAATGAAGATATCTATGAAAATACTAATGCCATTGAAAATATATGTCTTGTTAGGGAAAAAGGTATACCTGTTGATGATACTAAGGTAAAGAATTTATTTACCATGGCAAAGATATTATTTAAAGACTGGGATGAAGATTATAAGGAGTTCTTGGTTAAGGAGTTTAATCTCAATATAAAGAAAAAATACAGCAAATTATCCAGAGGAAATCAGACTATGGTAGGACTTGTAATTGGCCTTGCATCAAGATGTAAATTGACCATATTCGATGAACCATCCTTAGGTCTAGATGCAGCTTTTAGATACAAGTTTTATGAACTTCTTCTTCAAGATGTAGAGAAAAATCCAAGAACAGTAATCATCTCGACTCATTTGATCGATGAAGTAACCAACCTCTTTGAAGAGGTCATTATCCTTAAGGATGAAAAGGTGTTTTTGAAGGATGAGGTTTCTAATATATTAGAAAGAGGATACTTCTTAAATGGTAGGTATGATAATATGGCCCCGGTTATACAGGATAAGAAAATTATTCATAGGGAGCAATTTGGTAGCTTGGAAATAGTAGGATTGTTTGATGAACTAAGTATTGAGGAGAAACAAGTGCTTAAGGCTAAGAATATAGAAATAAGTTCTATTCCTTTACAAAAGTTATTCGTATATTTAACTGAAAATGATCAGTTAAAGGAGGTAATCTAAATGACTGCTTTTAAAAGAGCAATGAAATTTCAAAGAATAGATTTTTTAAAGGGAGTAGGTGTATTCTGGGCGGTTATGCTTGTCCTTAATATAGCATCCTATCTGGTAAATTACTACTTTGGTGAAGGCACTATCTTCTATGGTATTCATGATTTTTCATCAGGGTCATTAAGTACCATGTCAATAGCAGGTGCCAATATGTGGCCAGCTTTTATCTTCTTCATAGTGTATTGCTATGAGATGTACTATGAGTATTTTCCAATAGCAATAAGCTTTAGCACTACAAGAAAGGATTTCTATAAGTCTACTATTGTAGATAATTTATTGGCTACGCTAGTATTTGCAGTAATTCAAGGGATATTAATGAAGGTGGATATCCTAGCTATAAAGGGCCTAGGTTTTATCCCTTTGACGGATTTTGGGATATTTAATTCTGAAAATGATAGCCTTATATTTATTATTTTATCCTTGTTTGCAGTTTTCCTATTTGTAACATCAATTATGAACCTACTTGCGGTTTTAAACTATAAAATAGGTTGGAAGCTATGGATAATAGTCGGTATTCTAGTCTCCTTGTTTGTAGGAGTAGGGATTACATTTATATTTGGAGTATTAAATCAGATTATGACTATAAGAATAGACTTAAGACAATTGATAGTTCTAACAATCCCGATTCTTGTTTGCTATGGAGCAGGATTCACGGTAGTAAAAAATACAAACATCAAAAATAGAATAGGGTAAACCCCTTTAATTTAGAGCCCCAATATTTTTTATTGGGGTTTAATAATTTAGTAATATCTGCTATATTTAGCTTAGAGGTGAGTTAATTGAAGGTAATGATAGTGGGGGCAGGTAAGCTTGGTCAGAAACTAGCGGAAGCCTTTGTACAGGAAAATATAGATGTAACCGTAATAGATAGTAGTTCTAAAGTAATAGATAAAATAAACGAGCATATGGATGTATTAACTGTCGTTGCTAACGGCATAGATATAAAAGTCTTGAGAGAGTTGGATATTCGAAGCTTTGATCTACTGGTAGCATCTACAGATAGCGATGAGACCAACACAGTAATTTGTGCCTTGGCGAAAAAGCTAGCTTGTAAGCAGACCATTGCACGTATTAGAAATCCAGAATATATGAAGCAATTGGACTTTATCAAGACTGAGCTAGGTATTGACCATACGATAAATCCAGACTTAGCAACAGCTACTTCCATTTGTAAGTATCTCTTAAAGAGCTATGGACTAAATTCTGGTGATTTTGCTAGTGGCAAGGTTCAGATGATAGATTTTAATATCCATTACAATGAGGTATTTGTTGGTAAGAAGATTAAGGATTTAGATGGATTTGACAATCTATTGATTACTGCTATATCAAGAAATGGAGTTATGATAATTCCAGATGGCTCTACAGAGCTATTAGAAGGTGATGTAATACATATTATTGGTAAGAGTTATGAGGTTGAAAAGGTAAGTGAACTCTTTATAGATGATTATAAAAAGAAAACAGTGGAAAAGGTTATGATTCTTGGAGGAGGTAATATTGGCTATTATCTAGCTGATAAATTATCTAAAGCTAAGATACAAGTCACCTTGGTTGAACAAGATAAGGAAAGATGTCTAGAGCTTTCAGAACTATTGGATAATGTTCTTATTATCCACGGTGACGGTACAGATATTCATTTATTGGAAGAGGAATCCCTTTCATCAATGGATGCCTTTGTTGGAGTAACTGGATTTGATGAGGAAAATCTTCTTATGGCATTAATGGCCAAGCAATCAGGGGTACGAAAGACCATATCCAAAATAAGTAGGCCTAACTATACCAAGATTATTGATAGACTTGGTGTGGATGTAGCAGTTAACCCTGTATATATTACAGCAAGTAATATTTTAAAATATATTAGAGGTGGGAAGGTAGTTTCAGTATCTCTCTTACTTGGTGGTGAGGCAGAGGTCACTGAGATAATCATTGACAATGACCTTCCTATAGTGAATAAATCACTAGAAGAATTGAATCTACCAAAGGGTGTCATTATTGGAGCTTTAGTTAGACATGGAGAGGTAATTATACCTAAAGGAAAAACTCTTATAAAACCTAATGATAGAATAGTAGTATTTTGTCTTAACGATGACTTGGATAAATTGAAGATCTTTTTCAATAAACAAAGAGGGGGAATATTTGGTGAATTATGGAATCGTACTAAAGGTAGTAGGGATAATTCTTCTAATTGAATCCCTTCTAATGGTGCCTTCTTATATAATATCGGTATATACTAAAGGAGGTGATTCCACAGCGTTTCTTATTTCTATATTGCTTACAGCAATAATGGGATTGGTAATGGCATCTGTAAAAAGGGGAAGTCATAAAATTATAGCGAGAGATGGATTTGCTATAGTGACTCTTGGGTGGATACTTTCATCCATCTTAGGAGCATTGCCTCTATACTTAGCAGGAAATACCAAAACCTATATTGATGCTTTATTTGAAATAGTTTCTGGATTTACTACTACTGGTGCTACTATTTTTTCTAACGTTGAAATATTGCCTAAGGGAACTTTGTTTTGGAGGTCCTTTACCCATTGGATAGGTGGTATGGGAATACTTGTATTTACACTAGCTCTCTTGCCGACCCTCGGAATTCAAGGATTCCAAATTTTCAAGGCGGAAAGTCCAGGACCTGTAGCTGGTAAAATTGCTCCAAGGATGAAAGATACAGCAAAGATATTGTATACTACCTACATCATCATTACAATTATTGAAGTAATATTACTGGTTTTGGGAGGAATGAACTTATTTGATTCCTTTTTACTTACTTTTGGAACAGTTGGTACAGGAGGATTTGCTCCATATAACAACAGTGTTGCAGCATATCCTTCTACGTATATACACTTAGTTATTGGAACTTTTATGATTTTATCAGGTGTAAACTTTTCACTTTACTATACAGGCTATAAGGGAAAAGTTAGGGATATACTTAAGGATGAGGAGCTAAGATTATATTTAATAATCATCTCTATATCTGTGTTGTCTATAGCATTAAATCTACTTTTTACTAGTTATGATAATATTGGCTTAGCTTTAAGGGATGCATACTTTCAAGTAAGCTCTATAATGACTACAACTGGGTATACTACTGTGGATTTTGATTTATGGCCTACCTTTAGCAAGGGAATTTTACTGCTTTTAATGTTTATCGGGGCAAGTGCTGGTTCAACTGCAGGTGGTATGAAGGTTATCCGTATCCTAGTCATGCTTAAGATGATTAAGAGAGAGGTTGGCAAATCATTTCATCCGAGGGCTATGATGCCTATAAAGGTAAATGGTAAGATAATGCAAAATGAAATTGTATCAGGGATAGTAAGTTTTCTTGCACTATACTTGTTTGTATTTGTTATTTCCTCCTTATTGATAATGCTGGAAGGAGTAAATATTGAGAGCGCTATAGCTTCTGTGGCTGCAACTTTAGGGAACATAGGACCTGGCCTTGATTTTGCAGGGCCAACAAGAAACTTCGTGTACTATTCACAGCCTGCCAAGTTCTTATTTACAATATTAATGCTTCTTGGAAGGTTAGAGTTATTTACAGTGGTTTCGTTAGTTGCACCAAAAGCATGGAGAAGAGACGTATAATCAGTGAACAAATAGGGGTGAATAATAAGAGTGAAAAATAAAATACTAATAGGGAATAATTAGGGATTAAGGATAGAGTGGCAAACTGAAGTTGAGGTGAAAAGATGGCTGATATATTTAAAAATGGTTGGAATGATTTGCTTAAAGATGAACTGGAAAAAGATTACTATAAAAATCTAAGAACTTTTCTGATAGAAGAGTATAGGAACAGGGTTATCTACCCAAATGCCTATGATATATATAATGCTTTACATTATACTGATTATAATGATGTCAAGGCTGTAATATTGGGGCAAGATCCATATCATGGACCAAATCAAGCCCATGGGCTGGCATTCTCTGTAAAACCAGGGGTTCGGATCCCTCCATCACTCTTAAATATGTATAAGGAGCTTCATGATGATTTGGGTTGTTATGTACCTAATAATGGATATTTGGAGAAATGGGCTAGGCAGGGCGTACTCCTATTAAATACTTCTCTAACAGTACGACAAGCTGAGGCAAATTCTCATAAGAATATAGGATGGGAGCTATTTACAGATCATATAATAGAGCTATTAAATAGAAGGCAAGACCCTATAGTCTTTATCCTTTGGGGAAGTAATGCAATAGCTAAGGAGAAACTTATAACTAATAAGCACCATTATATAATAAAATCAGTACACCCTAGTCCCTTATCAGCTTTTAGAGGTTTCTTTGGGTCAAAGCCATTTTCTAAGACTAATAGCTTTTTAGAGAGTATAGGAAAGAAGCCTATAGATTGGCAAATAGAGAATATTTAAAGGAGAACAAAGGGGGAAACAATCATAAAATTAAAATTTGAAGTAACTGAAGAGGACTATCTTAAGTTTAATCTATACCATGCTGAGCATTCAAAATCACAGAAAAGGACATATAATATATTAAGATATATAACACCCTTATTGTTTTCTTTGCCTATCTATGCAATAAGTACAGAAGTATTCAAGCAACCAAAAATTTATTGGGGTGTTATCTCAATTTTATTTGTTGTGGTATGGATGGTTGCTTATCCAAGACTTTATAAAAGACTGATAAAGTTGGATGTTCAAAAGATATTAAGGAAAGGTGATACTTCATTCTTATTTGGTAAAAAGACTATGATAATTGATGATAAAAATATAAGAATTGTTACTAAAAAATCATCTGAAATAATATCAAAGGATAGCATAAAGGATATCAATATTAATGATGATATGATACTTATATATTTAAGCGCCGTTACAGCTCACATAATACCTACAAGATACTTAGATGAAGAAACAAAAAAATCTCTTTTGGAGAAATTAGGGGTAGAATGATATCTAATAAAGATGAGGTGAATGCTATGGAGCTAAGAAATGTTAAAGAACTAAATATATCTATATACGATATACCGACTATCATATTAACACCTATTAATCACAACCTCTTGCATCCAACAATAGTACTATATCATGGATGGGGTTCTAGTATTGAGAAACAAAAATTTAGGGCTTTTATCTTTGCTAGTTTAGGCTATCAAGTAGTTATTCCTTGTGCTATATATCACGGAGAAAGAAATCCGGTTGATCATAAAAATCCTGAAGAAGCTGGAAAACACTTTTGGGAAATCATATTTAATAATATTGAGGAGTTTGAGAAGGTATTTGAATATATTGTTAGTAATCTATCTGCGGATCCAAATAGGATAGGAGTTTGCGGAAATTCTATGGGTGGATTTACATCCGCAGGTATATTTTCATATTATCCATATATAAAGGCTGCAGTAATATTCAATGGATCCTGTAATTGGAACTATTCCAATAAATGCTTTTTAGAAGCATTGAAGCTAAACCCTGATGATTTTCCTAAGGAAATTCAGGATAAAATTGACAAATATAATCCAATGAATAATATAGAATCCTTAAAGAATAGACCTATACTAATGTTACATGGTGACAGCGATT
>CAZAJU010000102.1:0-6815 GCA_964485455.1 uncultured Tissierella sp. | reverse complement strand
TGGGTCCAAGTATTCTAAAAAGGTTATTACTCTATGTATATACTCCTCTTTAGAAATTATTTCTATTTCTCCATTTTTAAATTGTTCAGCCATCCTGGTATTTTCGACTAAATAAAGGCTATGTAGCTTTACTTCATCAATTCCCAAGGATGAAACAATCTTTGCATTTTCGATGACATCTCTTATATCATCCCAAGGTAGATTCAATATCAAATGAGTACATACTCTTAAATTATGGGCTTTAATTCTAATTACTGCATCGATAAACTCAGCTAGAGTATGACCTCTGTTTATTTTTATTAAGCTGTGATAGTTTAC
This sequence comes from uncultured Tissierella sp., assembly GCA_964485455.1. Lineage (GTDB taxonomy): Bacteria > Bacillota > Clostridia > Tissierellales > Tissierellaceae > Tissierella_B. The sequence goes on along the minus strand of CAZAJU010000102.1, from coordinate 6,497 downwards.
CGACTGAAGCCCTAATTCAATTATGATATCTATACCCACATTATTCTGAATTTCACCAAGAAAATTTAAATATTTATCATTTATGCAATCTGGTCTTGTCGAAATTGAAATAGCTACTATATCTTCTACAATTGCTTCTTTAATATATTTTTTAAAATCTTCCAAAGCCATATAGGTATTTGAGAAATTTTGAAAATAAGCTATAAACTTTTTTGCATTATATTTATCCCTTATATAGGACATATTGTGATTTAACTGTGCTTTAACACTCATACAATCTGGTAAATTTTCAAAGGAACCACCCTCATCTCCACAAAAGGTGCATCCTCCTTTGCTTAAAGTACCATCTCTATTTGGGCATGTTAATGGCAATTTTATGGGTAACTTATATACCTTTTCTCCATATTTATCTTTCAAATACTTTGAATATGTGTTGTAAACTTCCAAACTTTCACCTCTAATAATTTTAACCTAAGACCTTTCTAAGCTCATAAGCTACTCCAGAATCGTTATTATCCCTTTCAGTTATTAAATCCGCAGCCTCAAGCATCAGGCTACTCCCGTTTTTCATGGAAATTCCTAAGCCTGCATTGACAATCATTTCTAAATCATTATTATCATCACCTACAGCTATAATTTCTTCAGGTTTAATATTTTTAAATCTTGCATATTCTAGGAGGCTCTTCCATTTAGTACCCATTGGATGCATAATTTCCATCATAGCTTCTACTATGTGCATTTTATCTAGGATGTGACTACTATAAGAATCTGGGAAATTGTGATTTAACTTATTATAAAAATCCACTAATCTGGATTTTTCACCTGGATAGACTATTGCTAATACCCTATCCTGATTAAATAACTCCTCTTCAGTTATGATTTTATAACGATTCTCATCCTTTAAAATTGAAAAGTGATCACCCTCAAAAATATGCTTCTCAACCAACATATCAATCCCATCCTCATAATAATCCACATGAACTATGGGATCTAGACTTAAACTCTTGCCCAGTTTTAAAGCCTTTATTACATCATCCTTATCTATAAACTTATTAAGGATAACTTTATCACTAATAGAATTTCGGATGATATTTCCATTATTGGCTAATATGGTTATTTCATTAGGAATTTCGGATACCAATTCCTTTGCGGAATAATACCTTCTTCCAGTTGCAATAACTATTTCATAGCCTGCATTGACGGCATCTTTAATAAACTCCAAATTGCCTGCGGGTATTTTCTTTTTATCGTTTAGAAGGGTTCCATCTAAATCCAATGCTATCAACTTAAACAATTTTTCACCTCTACTACACTAATAAGTCTAATATTCAAATATGTTAGTAACCTGAAAACTATAGGAAAAAAGTATCTTGCTTAGCAAGATACTTCTAACTATTATTCCTCGTCATCTTCCTCATCTTCAAAATCTTCATCATCTGAAAACAAGGCATAGAAAGCCTCTGAAACAACTTCAAACTCTTCTTCATCATCTATTGAAAGAAGGTCGAATTCTTCATCTTCTAATTCCTTGTAACCATAAAGAAGTACTTCCTCTTCACCTACAGGTAATAGAGCAATATATTCCTTATCTTCTACTTCAAATATTCCTAATACTTCACACTCTAACTCTGAATCATCTTCAAGAGTAAGATATATTATATCAGTTTCGCCATGGTCATGATCGTGATCGTGGTCGTGGTCACAACCACAATTTCCGCAATGTTCGTGTTTATCGCTCATCTTATTAAGCCTCCTTAAAAAATTGGTATATGACTATAGTAACCCATTAATAGGTTTTAAACAAGTAAATATTTTAAGTATCTGGAAAATTTGTCTATAACGAGGTGAACATTTTTTCTCTACTTTCTAATGAATCAATAAAATTGATACCCAAATTACGAACTTACTTAAAGCTTTTTAAAACTTTGTTCCCAAATATGTCTATTGCAACAAGTATAAAATCTTCATTGCTATCTTGTATTTTTATTTGGGTATTTAACCTCTGCTTATCTCTAGTTTTAAAATCCTCATATATTAGCAAATTATCCTTAAACCTTAATATTCCTATATAATCTACTAAGGCTAGAGAATCCTTAGATAAAATATCCTCCACTATTTGTCTATTCTTCTTTGTAAATTTTAAACAATCCACATCTGGCTTATAAGCTTTTAAATATATATTAAGGATATTTTCATTATTGTCTAATTTATTATTTTCTAAAATAAGTTCCCCATTATTTTTCTGATTTTCTAATTGAAATTCTAAGTAGTATGAATCATGCATCCTCTTTTTTATAGTAAGTATGGAAGACATACTCATATCCGAGCCAATCCAACGCCTTCCAAGCCTATTTGCGACAGCTAAGGTAGTTCCACTTCCAGAAAAAAAGTCTGCTACGATGGACTTTTCATTTGTAGATGCTAGGATTATTTTTTCTAAAAGCTTTTCCGGCTTTTGTGTCTCATAGCCGACCCTTTCCTTAGAGGTTCGACCTACCATATCTATTTGCCAGACGTCCTTTGAGTTTACCAGAGTATACCACCCAAGTTCATCCTGGAATTCCTCTACTCCCTTAAATCTATAGGGTTTATATTCCCTATTGTAGGATTTTTCTTTGACGGGATTAAATATATATTCCTTAGTCTTTGAATAAAACAATATGGAGTCATGCTTTCTAGAGAAATATCTGTTGCTGGTCCCACCAGACTTGTAAGACCAAATTATCTCATTTACGAAATTATCCATCCCAAAAATATGGTCCATTATAATTTTAATATAATGTACTGCACGAAAATCTACATGAACATAAATACTTCCTTTATTAGATAATAACTCCTTCATTAATATTAGTCTTATGGAAAGCATCTTAAGATAATCCTCGTAACTATCCCATATATCGCTATATGCCTTGAATTCAATTACCTTTTTATCATCTCTTAAATCTAATTCTACTCTCTTTATATAGTCGCTCATAGTAAAGAATGGTGGGTCTATATAGATTAAATCCACCCTTTCCCCATAACCCCTATTCAACAAATCCATAATTGCTGAAATATTGTCTCCTTGATATAAGAGATTGGAGTTATTTAGACCCTCAACTATTCCATGAATACTATCAACTTGTTGCATAGATTTTTTTGATGCCTCTGCAAGAAGCTTCTCTGCATATTCCTTACTGCTATTTACTATTTCCGCAAGTTTATCTAGCATAAACTTCCTCGTCCTGTCTCTACAGTTCCAAATAATTTCTCCACAAATTTAGTAAAAGCATCAACGTGAATTTGTTCAAATCTATTGAATATAGGGCTATCAATATCTAACACCCCTATTACTATATCATTCTTAATTATTGGGATTACAAGTTCGGAGTTTGATGCTGAATCACAGGCTATATGACCCGGAAATTGATGTACGTCTGGAACCAGCTGTACCTCTTTAGTAGCCACTGCAGCTCCGCAAACTCCTTTACCTATGGCAATTCTATTGCAAGCAGGTAATCCTTGGAATGGCCCTAGTATAAGCTCATCATCTTTTAAAAAATAGAAACCCACCCAGTTGATATTATCCATACATACATTTATAATGGCTGTAGCATTTGAAATATTAGCTAAACAATCATTCTCGGAGCTTAACTGAGCATTCAACAAGATTTGCAAATATTTAAGCTTTTCTATTTCATTCATCTTTTTAATCGGATCTATTTTAAACATGTTAACCTCCTACTAATTTCTAGACAACTGGGACAAAAAAGCCTGTCCCTATTGCCCCAATTATCCTTTGGTTGGAAGACCCTCTAAAGGCTAGTGTTAGGTCCTTCTTATCCTGTTCAAATCTTCCATCTATTAGTATATCTACGAATTCCAGAAGCTTCCTATGTCTTTTATTCTTAATTAGATTCTCATAGGTATATCCCGTGTAAGCTACCACACTGTAACCTAATTCCTTAGCTTTAAAGGCCAAAATGCTGCAGGATTCTGATTGTTCAAAGGGGTCTCCTCCACTTAGGGTTATTCCATCTAGCATAGGATTTTCCTTTAATATAGATATTATCTGATCTATATCCATATCATATCCCCCGGAAAAATCATGGGTTTCAGGGTTATGGCATCCTGGGCAATGGTGTTTACAGCCTTGGGTAAATACCACCAACCTTAGCCCAGGTCCATCTACTATGGACTCTTCTTGAATTCCGGCTATTCTAATCTTATTATTATTTACTTGTAAATGAGAGATGTTTGACTCTATCATGTTCCTCCGCCTTTTTCGCATCATTAAATCTATCTAGAGTACCTACTAGATATCCTGTGATTCTTCTAATTCTATGGAAACCAACGTCCCCAGCATCTCTACCACATTGTGGGCAGATTTCTCCAATAACACCAGTATAACCACAAACTGGATCTCTATCTACAGGGTGATTTATGGAGCCATATCCTATACCAGATTCCTTCATGACTCTTATAATCTTTTCAAATGCCTCAAGATTCATAGTAGGATCTCCATCTACCTCTACATAGGTTATATGGCCTGCATTTGTTAATTCATGGTAAGGCGCCTCAAGAATAATCTTTCTATAGGCTGTAGTTTTATGATATACAGGTACGTGAAAACTGTTTGTATAGTATTCTCTATCTGTTACTCCCTCTATCTCTCCATAAACCTTTCTGTCTATCTTCACAAATCTTCCTGACAATCCCTCTGCAGGAGTTCCTATTAATGAAAAGTTCAACTTATATTCCTGAGAAATTTCATCCATTCTCTTTCTCATATGACCAATTATCTCTAGTCCTAACTCCTGTGCTTTTTCCGACTCACCATGGTGGGCTCCTGTCAACGCCTTCAAGCATTCTGCCAAACCTATAAATCCAATAGACAATGTTCCATGCTTTAAGACTTCCCTAATATTATCTCCATCTTTTAGCTTGTCTGAATCCATCCAAACACCTTGTCCCATTAGGAATGGATAGTTCAAAACTTTCTTACTAGCTTGGATTTCAAAACGTTCAAGAAGCTGTGCTATAGTTAAATCAATTGTTTCATCAAGCTGTCTATAGAATCCTTCTATATTTCCTTTATTCTCTATTCCAATCCTAGGTAAGTTGATGGTTGTAAAACTTAAGTTTCCACGCCCAGTTACTATTTCCCTGGATTCATCATAGACATTGCCTATGACTCTGGTTCTACAGCCCATATAAGCTATTTCCGTCTCCGGTTTGCCCTTCTTATAGTATTTTAGATTAAATGGTGCATCAATAAATGAGAAGTTTGGAAACAACCTCTTGGCACTTACCCTACAAGCCAGCTTAAATAGGTCATAGTTTATATCTTCTTGATTATAATTGATGCCTTCCTTAACCTTAAAGATTTGTATTGGGAATATAGGAGTTTCTCCATTACCTAAACCTTCCTCTGTTGTAAGAAGTAAATTTCTAACTACCATTCTGCCTTCTGGTGTTGTGTCAGTTCCATAGTTAATAGAGCTAAAAGGAATTTGAGCTCCTGCTCTAGAATGCATGGTATTTAGATTATGAACCAAGGCCTCCATAGCTTGAAAGGTTTTTTTATCTGTATCCTTATATGCATTTTTAAGAGCAAAGTCTTGGACCTTTTTTACTATCTCTTCATCATTTAATAGCTCATTAAGATACTCAGCTTCCTTCTTTAGATAATTTTCATTATCGGCCATAGTAGGAACTAAATTATAGTCTTTTTCTAGCATATTGAATATATGATCTAGGTTTTCATCTAACTCAACATCGTTAACCATTAGTTCTATACTTCTTTTGAGATTATTTCTATAGCTCTTCTTGTAAGTCTTCCTTACACCTATTGCCATACCATAGTCGAAATTTGGAATGCTCTGACCACCGTGTTGATCATTTTGATTTGACTGAATAGCTATACATGCCAGGGATGAATAGGAGCTTATATCCTGTGGCTCCCTTAAATATCCATGTCCAGTGCTAAAACCATTTTTAAATAATTCTACTATATCTATTTGGCAGCAAGTAGTAGTAAGAGTTAAGAAGTCTAAATCATGAATGTGAATTAGCCCAGATTTATGAGCTGCAGAATGATCAGGATTTAATACAAATAAATCATAGAACTCCTTTGCACTTTCGGAACCGTACTTTAACATAGTTCCCATGGCTGTATCTCCATTGATATTTGCATTCTCTCGTTTAATATCATTGTCCTTGGCATCCTTAAAGGTAAGGTCTTCAAACACCTTCATCAGCCTAGTATCCATATTTCTTATTCTGCTTCTCTCGGCTCTGTATAATATGTACTCTTTAGCAGTTTTGGCATGTCCCTCTTCAATCAGAACCTTTTCTACCATATCCTGAATATCCTCTACACCAGGCACCTTGCCCTTAAACTTTTCATCGCAAAGAATTATCACCTTTTCTGCAAGATTCATGGATACATTATAATCCTGTCCACCTGCAGCCTGAGCTGCTTTGAAAATTGCATTTGCAATCTTTTCAATATTAAA
>CAZAJU010000101.1:2096-6834 GCA_964485455.1 uncultured Tissierella sp. | reverse complement strand
AGGAGTGACTATACCACCATTTTGAAACTCATGCTGGTATATTTCACGTTCCGTGTAAGGTCTATCTTCACGATAAACATTAGGATAATACTGTCTGTTGATTACACTAGGAACAAAGGTGCTATCGTTCAGCCAGTTGCCTCCCATTTGAGGACCTCTAGAGTAAACACTTTCATTACTAAATGTAGGGTGAACAGGTAACTTATATGTATCTGGAAAATGCTCTTTAGTATTAGCTTGTAACATTCTCCAAGCAGCTTCTGTATTCTCATTATAGTATCTTCTATAGTCGTATGTTTTATCATTGGCTATATTAATACTTTTATGACGAGCTATTGCATCAGCCCATCTTTCATAAGTCCTGCTATTGTTAGGTAAGGAAGAGTATGAATTAGCTGAGTTACTATTTCTCCCTACCTTACCACCTTGCTGATTATAGTGAGCCTGCATTACATCTAAATCTGTAATGCCGTTCTCAATATATATTCTCATCAAGGCTGCTTTATTTGATACCGAGAGCTCATTCCATTGCATAATATTACTGTTTTAGCTTTTGCATTTCTAGCCATAGGCTATACTCTTGTTTGAATCGTTCTAATCTAAAGCTAGGGCAAGCTTTATTTGCATATTCATAATGACAATGTATTTCAGCTGTAGGATATATACACTGTAAATCATGTACTAATGAAAATAATGCTTCTTTCTGTTGAGGAGTTCTAGTATCTTTAGGAGTCCTACCATCTGTAGCACAACCACCAATATAGCAAATTCCAATACTTCCTGTATTATAACCAGTTGTGTGAGCTCCAACAATATTAATGTTTCTTCCTATATTAATACTACCATCACGATAAATAACAAAGTGATAGCCAATATCATTAAAACCTCTAGCTTTATGCCAACGTCTAATAGTATCGACTGTATAGTCCTTACCTTCAGCGGTCGCACTACAATGAAGGATGATTTTACTAATCTTACGCTTCGTTGTAAGTTGAGGTATTGTCAGATTTGTTTTCTTTTTAAGTAAAAAACTACTATCCATTATAATTCCTCCAATATTTTAAGTGATTTAATAAAGTCTTTTTTCGTTTTGTTTTTATTTATAATACTATTCTTGATAAGAACCAATAACAGATTGATACCAATTTTTCTTGAGGATAATTTAAGTCTACACTTCCAGTACGTTCTCTGGCTATATGTAGTATATACATGTTATTATGAGCTACCCACTCATTTAGCATAGAATTTAATGTTCTGTGCTTAATTACTTTGCATTCACAATGAGTTATAATGTAATCAAGTATTTCACGGATTTCTTTCTTTGATGTAATCTTATAAGAGTTTTCTATGTTGATGTTGTTCTCACTTACAGTGATTTCAACACCTTTATATACCAGTAAGTATGTGGTAACTTTCTTACCTTTTTTGAAGACTATTCGTTGATGATTTATTGAAAAGTGTATCATAACTTTTTTTGCAAAAATACGACTTTTTTTTGAATTAAAAATATATAAAAGAAAAAAGTAACACAAAAAAGAAAATATATATATTATAATAAGCAAATACGAACAACGTTACTATTGATTTAGTTTTTATTTTTTCCGACGTTTGACCGCCCCCATCATTTTTGAGTTGGTTTTATACCCCCGTCAATCTTAATTTAGATGGTATTTTCAGCTCTATTATAGCATCAGTTTTTATATTAGTTAAACTGTACTTTTTGAAAATTACCACATAAATATTTCACTAAAACACGAGCTTCATTAAAATCAGAGGATTAAAGCTTTATATTAGCAGGGGTATTATATAAATTTTAGGGTATTATATAAATTTTTTAGCAATTGGCATGAGCGGTACATACCGCAATACCACCTACCCCAGTTATTGCGAAATGGGGCATTACCCCCGTCAGTCATTGACGAGACGGGCTTTTCGGCAAAATTGTCTGCTGAAAGACCTCAATACCACGAACCCCAGCATTTGCAACATCATATACTGAAGACCAGCCAACATCTTCAGCATATGCAAAACACGAGTTGGCATTATAAACAAAAAAACCGATGAGCTAGATGGTTAATAACTTGGCACCACTATTATGGCACGTCTCGATGAGATTAAAATTGTCAAAAATTACAGCATCCGTGAGTTCTACAATCAGCACGACAAAGATGCAGTAGCCTGCTCCCGTAATTGGGAAGGCACAACTAAACCTTGCATTCGCTTCGGTGGCACTGTGTTTGCTGCCATCAGCAAGAGCTGCAAAGGAGCAACTGCCAAACAGATTTTCAGCAACCCTGAGAACTACCAAGTGATTCAGCTTCACGATGATGCAAACAACACTGACTTCTACAGAGTGTCAGCTGTTGGCACCAACTACTACACTGACTTCGAGCAACTGTCGCTCTAAAAGTCGCCACGCTATTTAGAATAACTAGATTTCCGACTGACTAGTCTTGCACTAGTCAGTCAGATTTCTTTTTGACAACGACCTCAAGACAAACAACACAATAATTTTTTTATCTATTATTTCTTTGGTATAGCATTGGTATAGCATTGATAAAACGCTGTGGTTTAATTAGGGGCTATAGCTTAACGGATAAAGCCACAGATTTCTAATCTGTTAATGAAGGTTCGATTCCTTCTAGTCTCACAAAATAATAATAAATTATATATTAGAAATTTTTAAACAATATTAAAATCTTAAAACAATGAAAGCATTTATTTTAGCAATCATGGCTGCATTGGCATTTGTGTCATGCAATGGACAGCAAAACAATCAAGTTGAAACTCCTCTATATGTGGATATTGAGGGCATCAACAGTGTCATCAGTCCAGCAGATTCAGCTGAACAAGAAGAAACATATTACTATTACACTACCAAATACAATAATAAAGTTATTGAATCAAACCCTCTTTGGTGGGATGGTGCAGATTTTATCTTTGTATTTGATGGTAATGATATAGTTGGTATCGTTTACGATGATGCCGATGCTGGCTATTTTCACCAACCTATGATGTTCGGTACTAATAATTGTGCTGATGATTTCGTAGCTGATTGGCAGTATTACGCCAAATACATCAATCCAGAATGTGACAGCAGACAAGAGTGGGAAAACTACTTTAGATTCTGTGATTATATCTCGAAGAAATACTCTATTTGGTGGAATAAAGACCACTTTATTGTGTGGTATGCCAATGACGATAGCTTCGTAAATATGTAAAACTCTTTTAAAACTATATTGTTATGACAGTAGATACTATATTCGCAGTTCTGGCTTTGCTATGCTGCTACATTGGTGATAAAAAAGACCAAAAAGGATGGTTTTACTTGGCTGGTTTTTTATTCACTTTAATACTAGGCATGGAATTAGCAAAAAATATATCATGAAATGAATTACTATCTTAGAAACATTTTACCTGAAAAAGATACCATCTTCGTATTTGGAAGTAATCCCGAAGGACGACACGGTGCTGGTTCAGCAAGAGTTGCTATAAAAAACTTTGGTGCAATTTACGGTCAAGGTGAGGGATTGCAAGGTAATTCCTATGCTATTCCTACTGTTGATTTAAGGATTGCAGGACGACCAAACATTTCGTTAGACAACATCAGAAAGTCAATAGCTAAACTCTATATTGTGGCCGAAGCAATGCCTGAAAAGAAATTCAAAGTTGCATATAGAAATACAGCTAATGAAAGAACACTCTGTGGTTACACAGGTAAACAACTATGTGATTGTTTCTTATCAGCTGGAGAAGTGCCAAATAATGTGTATTTCTCGGAAGAATGGTATGAGATAATACATACTAAAGACCGTAAAATAAACTACAATTAACAACATAAAGAAGAAATTATGTTTGATATTTCTCTGGATGTAGTATAATCAACCTACAGAGAAATCTCAAACATAATTTCTTCCTAACGATAAATATTATGGAATACAAAACTGTATCAGAGTATCATGGAAAGCAGACTTTCAATAGGTGCTTTCGTTGTAAAGAAAGTAAATCAGGTAGTAATGGCTGTAATATATTTAACATCATAAAACCTGATGATGTACCCTGCAACGGGTATGATGAGAGAACTGAAAAATGTTCTGCTGAAAATAATAAACAAACATCATTCATTTAATATTATAACTATGTCAAATGTACACGATAATTTAGGTTGTGCTATTATTAAATTTGCTTGTCCAATATGTCTAAAGCCTGTTGAGAATGAAACATCTATAGCACTTGGAACTAGAGTCAGCAAAGCTAATGCTGAAAGAGTAAACTCTATGCACAATCAAATAGTAGGATTCGCTAAGAAACCTTGCAAAGAATGCCAAGAGATTATAGATAAAAATGCTATGTTTATCATTGGTATTGATACGGAGAAATCCGAAAAAGATAATCCATATCGTAGCGGTCACATAGTAGCAATTAAAAGAGAGTCAGAATTTGTACAACATCTCCCAGACGATTACAAGAAACGTGATGCTATTATGATGGACTACAGAGAAATGATACAGCTTGGACTGATTCAAGACTAACCAATAAAAATATACCTTATGCAAACAGTAACTCAAGAAAAATTAGTAAATGTATTTGGTGAGCAAGCTCTTAATAAGTTCAAGAGATTAGCTAAACAACGTAAAGGTGTGTGGATTCAAAGATTCTGTAACACCCTATATTTTATTAAGTGGAATGATGTTGATAAGCCATTCTATACTTATAGCAGACAACGTAATGCCGAAAA
>CAZAJU010000101.1:0-1996 GCA_964485455.1 uncultured Tissierella sp. | reverse complement strand
CTCTACATTAGTAGAGTTTACCAACACCATACAATAAGTAATAGCATTTGAAAAACAATCACTAGGCTTATATATGGTGTGAATAGAGTGTATAGATTTGATAGTATAAAAATGTGATAGTACTATGCAGCGGCACAAGACTATCATTAGTTCTTCATTATAGCACTTGAGAGTGGCGAACTCAAAACAGTCACTAGGTAAGTTTAATTCAAAATATACACTTTTTTAGGATTAATATAAGTATTACTCCTTTCTTTTGAATTTATTAACAACTTTAATATTAAACAATTATGTTCCATAGACAGAATTGCAGCGCTCGAGTTCGTAGGTACTTTAGAGCTGGTGTGCACACACCATTTCCTACAAATTTAATAGTGACAGGAAGGCATGCCTTTGAATGGTCACTTGCAATACAAAGTTCCAAAAACAGCATGACGACGACATACCCCAACAGGCAGTTATGTCTTGCGGCTTTCTCAAAAGCAAAAGAAAAGTACCAATTTGGAGACATTTACTAGTCAAATTTTGGTAAGGTAGAGTGATAATGGCTATATTACCTCTACCTTACCATTAAAAAATCTCATCAAAAATGGCATTTAAAGAATTAAGTGAAGAGATAACTCTTTTAGGTGCAAACTTAGAGGCTCTCTATCAAACAATTAATCAAGTCCAACAAGAGGTAAGTATCACACTTGCCAGTGTTGAAGAATTTCTTAATCAAGTTAATATTGTACAATCATGAAAAGATACGATGAAAATTTACAGGATACACTACCTGAAAAGATGAATAAAATGGGTCGCAAATATATTACTGTATGTTTGGTGGCTGTAATTATAGCAGTCAGCTTTGTTGCTATGCTGTTTATAAACAGTAAACAAAACAAAATAATAAATGCTCAACAGGAACTTATAGTGAAGTATCGTACAGAGTTACTTCAAGACGAGTTTATGATTACTCTAGAGCAAGAGATTGGTCATTATATGCTTCAGCCTAACAGTGAAGTAAATGACAGTATTCTCTACGAATTTCTGAAATCTAATAACGTTTGGTTTCCAGATATTCTGTTAGCACAGGCTAAATTAGAAAGTGGAAACTATAGCAGCTCTATCTATAGAAGAAATAATAATCTCTATGGAATGAAAGAGTGTTCTAAGCGTCAGACAACTCAAACAAGCATCAAGAATGGTTATGGTGTTTATAATAACTGGCAATTAAGTGTTTTAGATAGAATCTTATGGGATGTTTTTACATTCGAGAAGAAGCCTACAGAAGATGAATATCTCGAAGCACTTAAATCGTATGTTCAAGACCCTAGTTATATCGCCAAAATTAAGTCTATGATAAAGAAATAGCAAGCTCTTAATTGGGCTGAGTAGAAACTACTGTTAATATGTAGCACAAGGATGTTTCCAATAAGACATTTGCATCCTTTTGATTATTGAAAAATTTAGTTTTCTTTGCATGGTTATTTTCTTTTTAAGTCTCAAAGTAAAACAAGAATACTTTTATTTTACTTTGTTGTGGTTTCATGAAATATGAAGTGTGCTTATTTCAACTTTGAGGCTTAAACTGAAATAACTAGTAAAAACAACAGAGATATGTTAGTAACAGATTGGTCTATTAACACCAGAAATAAATTAAGCAGTATAGCTGCGGAATTTGACTCAACATACTTGTAATTATTGTGTTGTACAAGGTTGTCCCGAAAGAAATAATACAAGTATAGGTACAACAACGAACACAATAGCAGGTGCAGCACAACAGAATGAAGAAGTTAAATCTGTACCTAGATGGGTACTTCAAGAGATTTATGACACTCTTCGTTTACATCATAATATTATGAAGGAACATAGTTCTGAGAGTTGTCTATTTAGACGAACCTCAAAAGCTATGAACTGGCTGAATATGATTTTAGCCAAACAACAAACAGATAAAAATTATGAGAAAATTTCTGTAGAGTATATAACAGGTAAGCTTCTCAATTTCAAAAATTAA
>CAZAJU010000100.1:4325-6978 GCA_964485455.1 uncultured Tissierella sp. | reverse complement strand
GCGTGAACTCATATAATTCAACCGACAAATTAGACACGGGTGTCTAAGTTTATCAATGGATAACAAGCCCTTTCGAGGGGAAGTTAGAAGTTGATAACAAGAATCCCACCTTTCAGTAGGCGGGTGTGAATTAATTGGGATAACGGCATTGCGGGAATATAAAAGCCTATAGGTAACTATAGGCTTTTAACTTTTTTTGAAAAAATTTGTAATAAGTATCAATACTAGGTATAAAAAATGGTTAACTTAGTTAAAATAACTACTAATTATATTGAATAAAACATAAGAATGGAGGAGTAATATGGAATTAACAACCAGGGATATCCTTATTAAGAGAATACTTGATTCGCAGGAGATGGTTAGGGATTATGAGGTATACTCAAAAAAAGTTGAGGATGTTGAGGTAGCTGACCTTTTTAAAGATTATGCTACACAGTGTGGGATTCAAGCGGCTAATCTAATGGAAATACTGAATAATAAGTATTCTGACGTTAATTTTTGATTATTTAAAAGATTTTGGGGTAATAAAATATATATATAGGATAGAAAGGGGAGTCATCCATGAAATTAAATAAAATTATTGAAGAGAAAAGAAAACAAATGGAAAAGCAAAAGAAGATGGAAACAGCTAAGAATGTTGCAGTAGGTACTGCAATTGGAACAGCCCTAGGGGCAGCAGCAGGTTTACTATTTGCTCCAAAGTCTGGTAAAGAAACACGCGGAGAGATAGCTAATAAATCAAAGGAAGTTGTTGAAAATGTTAAACAAAGTGCAGCAGAAGGAATTGAAGCTTCCAAAGAATTAACTGAAAAAGTAAAAAGTGAAGTTAAGCATAATCTTGAAGAGATGAAGTCTAAGAGAAAAGGTAAGATTGAAGAGGTTACTGATGAAGTTGAAGAAGGTTTAGCTACTGTTGGAGAAGTTCTTGAAGAAACAGCAAAAGAAATAAAAGATGAATTGGAAAAATAAACAAATCTTAAAGGAGGAATAGTCATGGGCGCTACCCTTACTGTACAGGATTTGTTTAAACTTATACTTTTCTTGTTGGGAATAGGAGCATTAATCTACTTAATATTAATACTTAATAACTTAAATAAGATATTAAAAACTGCTCGTGAAACAATTGAATCCAATAAAAATGAAATTGATATTACAATAAAACAGCTACCTGGAATATCTCAAAATGTCAATGCTATTACTAAAGAGACAAAGATTGCCATTGAGAATATTGAACCTGAATTAAGTGAACTACTCCATAATGTTAATTCCATATCCAGTAAGGCAGAAGAAATTGTCGGGATAATTGATGATACAACTCAAAAAGTAGGAGACACTGTATTCATAGTTTCTGATAGCATATCCCAAACTGCAGATTCATTTAGATTCAATGTAAAGAATATAAATGATTATATGGAAATAATAAAAGAGGTATTTGAGTTTATTAAAAAAGCTATACAAAAATAAAGGAACCCATCAAGGGTTCTTTTAAATTTAAATATCAGAGACTATGGTTATTCAATTTCATCCTTTACTTAAAATCAAATATTGGTATACTAATATATGTACTTAGGTCTAATGTATATTAAGGGGTAATGACATGAAAAGAGTTAAATTTATAATAAATCCATCATCAGGCAGGCAGATTATGGAGAGAAAAATTGATCAACTATGTAAACTGTTATTGGATAATGGTTATATAGTTGGGAAGTATTTTACTGGCAAAAAGCTTGATGCCATGATGGAGGCAAAGAAAACTTGTAATGAGGATTTCGATTTTATTGTAGTTTGTGGTGGTGACGGAACGGTCAATGAAGTTGTAAAGGGCATAATGATAAGTGAAAGAAAACTACCTATGGCTATAATGGCTAGCGGTACGGTTAATGATTTCGCGAATTATTTAAATATACCTAAGAACGTAAACGAGTTTTTTGAAATGATTAACAAAAGACAATTAATCCAAGTAGATATTGGGAAGGTTAACGATAATTACTTTGCCAATGTAGCTGCCGGAGGGCTTTTAACAAACGTTGCTTATCAAGTGTCAACTGAGATGAAGGCTCTTTTAGGAAGAACGGCATATTATTTTGAGGGAATTAAAGAACTTACAATGCAAAATCTTGACTCTATAAATGTTAAAATAACTAGCGAGGAATATAGTGGCGAGGATGATATTCTTTTATTTCTTGTTTCGAATAGTTCCTCTATAGGCGGATTTAAGAACTTAGCGCCTGAGGCTGATATTATGGATGGGCTTCTAGATGTGGTAGTCATAAAGAAATCAGCAGTGACTGATCTAGCTAATATATTTTTGAATGTAATAAGCGGAGATCATGTAAATCATCCTAATGTTATATATTTCAAGACAAAGTCAATATATATAGAATCTAAAAACAACGTTGCAATCGATATAGATGGAGAGTATGGGGGAGTCCTTCCTGCTAAGTTTGAAGTGATACCAAAAGGGTTGGAACTATTTATACCTGAAAATACATTCAAATAGTAATAACTTTAGAATATCATAAGGTTTTAGTTGCCATGAAAAAATGTTTTAGATTCCTTCAAAAAGTTTCATCGATGCTTAAAAAGATAATAATAATTTGTCGGCTTTAGTTGACATTTAGGAACTTATGAAGGAAAATAAATCATATAGGGA
>CAZAJU010000100.1:0-4225 GCA_964485455.1 uncultured Tissierella sp. | reverse complement strand
AAATTGCAGTGTTTTATCTAATATGCTGTAGGAATAATAAATGAGGAGTGATTGCATGGCAGCAACCATAAAAGATGTAGCGAAACTAGCGGAAGTGTCAATCTCAACTGTGTCTAGGGTTATAAATGAATCAAAGCCAGTTAGCCCAGAGGCTAGACGTAGAGTATTAAAGGCTATTGAAGATTTAGGTTACAAACCTAATGAAATTGCTAGAAGTTTAGTTACTAAAAAGTCTAATTTAATAGGCGTTATTGTAGATGATATTGGAAATTCTTATGTTGCACAGATAGTTAGAGGTATTGAAGAAATTGGACGAATGTATAAATATGACATATTGTTGTGTTCTAGTTATGGCAGTGAGGAGTCAGAACTTAGATTTATGCAGTTACTTATGCAGAAACAAGTTGAAGGTATGATAATCGTATCTGAAATTGAATCCAAGAAAGTATCTGAAAACGCAAATAATTTTAATATACCATTTGTATATCTAAATAGGTTCTACGATATAATCCAAACATCAACAGTAAGAATTGACAATGAGTTAGCGAGTTCAATAATGGTAAACCATCTTTTAGAGTTAGGTCATAAAAATATCCTATATGTATCAAACAATGAAAATATTGAAAAAACAATCGAGAAATATAAGGTAAAGGGTTTTAAGGAAACTATAGAAGATACGGGAGCTACTCCTATAATATTTAATGTTGATGGTTATAAAATTGAAGATGCATATAAGGCAGGAAATGAAATTATTGAAGTGATTAAAAATAAAAATATAACAGCTGTATATTGTTGTCAGGATGAATTAGCGATAGGTTTAATAAATTATATGTATGATAATAATATTAAAGTTCCTGAGGAGATTTCGGTTGTTGGGTATGGGGATATCAGTCTATCTTCCATATATAGACCTAAGCTAACTACTATTAAAGAACCATATTATGATTTAGGTGCAGTAGCAATCAGAAGGATATTAAAGGAGATTCAAGGGGAAGCAATTGATGAACAAGCCATCAAATTACCCGTACAATTAATAAAAAGAGAAAGTGCAGTACAAATAAAAATCTAACACAAAGAACTTTTAGTCATTAGGCTAAAAGTTCTTTGTCCGAAACGAAAGGATTAATTATGTTAATAGAATTTATCAGGGCTTTTATATTAGTCTTTGCAGCTGAATTAGGGGATAAGAGTCAATTAATAGCTATGACTTTTGCTACTCAGTATAAAATAAAGGATGTACTATTAGGAGTTGTTCTAGGAGTACTAGTTAATCATGGAGTTGCAATTACCTTAGGAAATGTAATATCAAGGATCATACCAATGGATTTAATTCAAATTATGGCTGGATTTCTATTTATTTTCTTTGGTATAAATGCACTTAAAGCTAGTGATGATGAAGAGGTTGAAGACAAGAAAAACTTTGGACCAATAGCTACAGTTGCTTTAGCATTTTTTATAGGCGAATTGGGGGACAAGACTCAGTTGACTGCTATGACATTATCTGCAGAAGCTAGGTTCCCACTTGTAATATTGATGGGAACCACTCTAGGAATGGTATCTACAAGCGGTCTAGGAATATTTATCGGAAGCAAAGTGGGTGATAGGATACCGGAATTATTTATTAAGATAGCTTCATCTCTACTATTTGTTATTTTTGGAGTGTCTAAGGTACTAACTACTCTACCTTCACTATATTTAACTCCTTTAAATATTTCATTATTTGCCATAGCTGTTTTTTTAATAGAAGCATTATTTATGAAGCAGCTTATAAAATCAAGTCGAGAATCTAAAGAGCTTTCTCCTTTTAAGGAAGCCGCCGAAAAACTATATGTTCAGACTCAAAGAGTTAAAGATACATTGGATAGTATTTGTCTTGGCGAGGGTAAATGTGGTACTTGTACAGGTGTAGGCTGTTTGTTGGGTTATATCAAATTTATTTTGAGAGATGCTAGAGAAAATACAAGATATTATGATACTCTTACTGTTGATATGAATAAACTCATAAAAAAGAATTATGATAAAGATAAAGTAATGGAGGCCCTTCTATTAATTCTTTTAGATGCTAGAAAGTATGGATGGGAGTATAATGATGATTTTGTCTTAGTAAAAATAAAAAAAGCATTAGAAATAGTTCTTTTTGGAAAAACAATACAAAAGACAGAAAGTCCAGAAGAATACATAAAAAATGTAGAATTCATAGACGATGAACTAGGTGCTATTTTCAAGGAAAAGCTTATTTAGGGGTGAGATTATGCCTGTAATTAAAATTCTATTAGTTGATGATCATTTACTTGTACGTGCTGGAATAAAAATGATTATAGAATCGGAAAAATCATTAAAGGTAATATGTGAAGCCTCCACAGGAATTGAAGCTATAGAAAAGACCTTGTTGCTTAAACCGGATGTTGTGCTAATGGATATTAATATGCCTGATATAAATGGTCTTGATACTCTTAGAAAAATGAATGAAATGGGGATTTCTAGTAAGGTTATTATATTGACTGGCCAACCGAACAAGGAAAGTATAATATCAGCTACAAAAATGGGTGCTAAGGGATATTTATCAAAGAATTCTGAACCTTCAAGTTTGATAAGAGCTATATTAGATGTATCTAAAGGACGCAGCTATTTAGATTTAAAAGTATCCAATTTACTTAACAATAAAGAACAGAAGAGTATAAATGAAAAGCCCAAGTCATTTGAAAAAATAAATATACTCTCTAAAAGAGAGTATGAGGTTCTAATTCTATTATCTAGAGGATTAAATAACAAGGTAATTGGAGAAGAACTATTTATAAGTGAAAAAACTGTGAAGAATCATATAACTCAAATTTTCAAAAAGCTCGAAGTAAATGACAGAGTACAAGCAGCTTTGTTCGCATACAACAATATTAAATAAGAATAGCCTCCTATATCATAAACAGGAGGCTATTCTTGCTTTTACTGTGTTATACTATTTTCTAGTACATGTTCTTTAAACGTTTCACCTAAAGGGGTAAGTTGTCTATTTTTATGGTAAACAAAATAAAAATCCCTCTCAATATTTAAATCCTTAATATACAAGGCTTTTACTTTGTTAAGTTGAATTTCGTTTTTAATAACCCTTTCTGACACTATGCTTACTCCTGAGCCTAATGCAACTAATTCCTTAATACAGTCGGAATCCTCTATATAAGCAATAACTCTTATATCATCAGTGTTTATACCTCTTTCATTAAACCATGATTGTAAAACCTCTCGAGTACCAGAGCCTTCTTCTCTAAGGATAAAGTTACAATCTAATATCTCTTCCATAGTTATTGTATCAAAGTTATTAAGGTCTTCCCTAAAATCAATAGGGGCAATGAGAACAAGCCTATCATTCATAATCTTTAAGTAATCCAGGTTATTGTTTCCAAAGTTTGCTCCAACAATACCAAAATCGTAGTCGCCTTCTAATATAGAATTAATAACTTGTCTTGAATCATGTTCCAATACAGTAAATGTTACATCTGGATATTTATTTAAAAATGAACTCATGATCTTTGGCAATAGTTGCTTTCTAGGTACTGAGCTGGAAGCTATCTCTAGATGACCTTGTATATGTCCTTTAAACACATCTAATTCAAACTTAGTCATTTCAAAGGAGTTTAGGATGCTTAAAGCGTGTTTATATAATAGAGTACCAGCCTTAGTAAGGCTTATCTTTTTACCCATACGATTAATAAGTAAAGTTCCGAGTTCTTTCTCTAGGTTTTGTATATGGTTAGTAACAGTTGGTTGTGTTATGTACAGTTTCTCAGCTGCCTTTGAAAAGCTCTTTAATTTAGCCACATTTACAAAGGTTTCTAATTGTCTAAAATCCATAGGTAGCCTCCATTTCCTTATTATTTTTTAAGTGAATGAAACAATAGCTTCATTTACTAATATGTACTATATATTATTATATCGTTTAAATTATAACAAATAAATAAAAATAAAGCACTTAAAATGTAGAAATTTATCACTAATATATGTAATATATTTTGCATTGATTTAATCATATCATTATAATTAGCTGAGGAACACCTTTTTCTTCTAGTAATAATAAATCGAAAAAAGTGTTAAATTGTCATTGACAAAGTCAGAAAAAGGTGGTAATATTGTCTAAGTCGACTGCAATAAGTGATTTAAGGTTTGAGATTAAAAGATAAAAACTTAAAAAAACAAGTTGACAAAGAAAAAAGAATCTGCTATACTAAAAAAG
>CAZAJU010000099.1:0-7051 GCA_964485455.1 uncultured Tissierella sp. | reverse complement strand
TTTATCCCGATGTAAGAATCCTTCTATAAATCCTACTAATGTAACGAGGTGTAGATATCCCCCATATCGTTGCACTGATGTGAAATAATTTCTACAAGTCATGCTTAAATTAATATAAACTTAACATGGAATTTACATAAGGATGTTATGTTTGATTCAAGACTAAGTTTAAAAGGTGGTATGTGTTTTGGATATAAATGGTATATTGAGGAATAACCCTGTAATAGCTGCTGCTCAACATGAAAATTTACAGCTTGCTGTAGATTCTAAGGTTTCATCTGTTATACTAATGAATGCTAGGTTAAATGATTTATTGGAAGATGATTTTAAGTCCTGCAATAAGAAGAAACCTATATTTTTGCATACAGATCTAATAAAGGGCTTATCTACTGATAAGGATGCTATAAATTTTATTAAAAAATATATCGATCCTGCAGGCATTGTATCCACTAAAAGCAATATCCTAAGGGCCGCTAAAAAGAAGGAATTAATTACCATACAGAGAATATTTCTTATAGATTCAAGCTCACTAAAGAATGCCATAGAAATCATAAAGGAAAATGACCCGGATATGGTAGAGATTATGCCATCTTGGGTATATCCCATGGTTCACATTCTAAAGGCCGAAATAAATAAGCCCTTAATTTTAGGTGGCTTAGTAAATACAAAAGAGCAAATAGAAAATATATTAAAGGCTAATGCAGATGGAGTGTCTTGCAGTAATATAGCTTTGTGGGATTCAATTTTTGATAAAATTTAAATATAGTTTTCTTTTTCTTAATTTGTTCTTAACATTTGTATAGTATTATTGACAAGTAAATTAAATAAACTAATGATTATTGGTGGAGACTTGGAAAAACCCTTAATCATCTTCTGTTAAAGTGCATGCGTAAAAGCGTGGGGCTACTCTTGTAGTCTAAAAAGGAAAGAGGGTGATTTATAGTTTTTGAGGTCTCCATTTTTATTTGTAATTATTTAATGAAAGGAAGGTTTTATGGGGATTAGTATGATTGTTTCAGATTTAGACGGCACATTATTCAATAGTGACCAAGAGGGGTATGAGATTTCATCTCAATTGGTGGAGGAAATCAAGCTTTTAAAAAAGAATGGAAAGATATTTACCATAGCAACAGGAAGGCCCGAAGTAACTAGTAAAGAAGTTATTAGGAGCTTAGGAATTGATGCACCGTATATAGTTTCTAATGGTTCAGAGATAATAGATGGACATGGCAGAAGAATTTACTCAAATACATTTTCTCTAGAAACATGGTTACCATCTTTAGAGATGTTCAGGCAAATGGGTTGTACCATAATAATTCCATATGGTGGAGAAGTATTTTGTTTAGAACATACAAAGAGAATCCCTATCTATGAAAAGAAAGAGCTTGTTGAGTGTAAGGTTTTGGATAGTGAACTAATGGAAAGTAAGCTGGAAGTTAATAAAATTCTGGTTATAGGCAATGTAGAAAAATCCAAAGAAATCTGGAATAAGCTAGAAGAAAGTCTCTCTTCTGAGTTTAGGTATATAATTTCAGAAGATGATTATTTTGAAATAACTAAGAAAGACGTATCAAAGGGTAATGCCCTAAAATATTTGAAAGAATACCTTAACCTAAGGGATGAAGAAGTTGTAGCTATAGGAAATCATCTGAATGATAAAGAGCTAATTGAAGAAGCTCATATAGGAGTAGCTGTTGGTAATGCAGTTGAAGGATTAAAGGAAATTGCAGATTATGTAACAATAGGTGAGTATGAAAAAGGGGTTATTGAGGCTATACAAAAGTTTTTATAAGAGAATTGCAAACTAATTAGGAGGAATAAAATGAAAAAGAATTTATTAAGAATTATAGCACTATTAGCACTTGCAACAACATTATTTACAGGTTGTGCACAAATAAGTACTACAACAGACACTGGTGTAAAACCTGCAACTGAAGGTGAAACTGTTGAAGCGTCACAAAAGGCTAAAAAGATAAAGATTGAGTATTGGCATGTAAACGCTGAAACTCAAGGAGGAAAAACTGTAGAGGAATTAGTAGCTGATTTTAATTCAAAAAGCGATACAGTAGAGGTAGTTGCTAAGTATAACCCTGATATGTATAAAGGATTGTTACAAAATTTACAGGCTGAAGTTGCTGCTGGAAAGTCTCCGGCAATCATACAAGTTGGTTGGGCATTTAAGGAGTATTTTTCAAATAACTTTAGCTATGTAGAGCCACAAGCTGTAATAGATGCACATTTCCCGGAAGATAAGAACTTTATAAAAGATAACTTCCTAGCAAATGTTTTAGAGCTTGCAGTAAATAGCGAAGGAAAACAAGTAGGAATTCCATATTCTCTTAGTACACCGGTTCTTTATATCAACAGAGATATGTTAAGAGAAGTGGGATTAGATGAAAATGGACCAAAGACATGGGAAGAAGTAGCTGAATATGCAAAAACAATAAAAGAAAAGACAGGTAAGTACGGAGTATACTTACAAGAGCCTGCAGACAACTGGGCAACTCAAGCAGTATTAGAAAGTAACGGAGCTAGAATGATCACAGACGGAAAAGCAAGCTTTGCTTCTGAAGAAGGAATTAAAGCATATGAACTTTATGCTGATATGGTAGTCAATGAAAAATCTGCATTGCATATTTCTTGGGGTGAAGGAGTTCAATCCTTTATAGATGGCAATGTAGGAATGGTATATACAACAATTGCTCAAAGAGCCAACATCCAAAACGGTGCTACTTTTGATGTAGCTGCTATCCCTTCTCCAGCTTGGGAAGGAAAAGAAAAGAGATTGCCTGCTGGAGGATCATTCCTTGCTATAACTGCTCAAACAGAAGAAGAGCAAAAAGCTGCATGGGAGTTTGAAAAGTATCTATATAGTGTAGAATCTATGGCTGCATGGACTATAGGTACTGGATATGTTCCCCCAAGAAAAGATGTAGCACAGGCTGAAAATGGGCTAAAGACTTACTTGGAAGAAAATAAGTTGATGACAGCAGCAGTTGAACAAATGGAAAGTGTAGTACCATGGACATCATTCCCAGGAGATGCAGGTCTTCAAGCAGAGCAAATGTTACTTGATTTAAGAGATCAAATCTTAGGAGGCAAAGTTTCTGCTAGAGAAGGATTAACTACTACACAAGATAAGATCAATGAATTATTAAAATAGTCTTAATTAAATAAGTAATAGGCAAAGCATGTCTTTGCCTTTACTTTATGTAAGGGGAATAGAAATGGAAAAACAAATTGGAATAAAGGGAAGTAGAATAAAGGATAAGAATAAGGAAAGAATTATGGCTTATCTTTATATCTTACCGTCACTATTAACATTTGTAGTATTTATGTTTTGGCCATTAGTCAGAACTATTTATTTAAGCTTCTTTTCTTGGAATATGATCAAGCCAAACAAGGAATTTGTAGGACTTGATAATTATATAGAACTGTTTACAGACCCACTTAGCTATAAGGTAATGGGCAATACCTTATTCTACATCATAATTTTATTAATCATCAACTTCATAGCACCATATATATTATCCTTTGTACTTTCTGCAATAATAACAAGGGCTAAAGGATTTTATAAGAGTGTTATTTTCTTGCCCAGTGTTATCTCTTTAGTAGTAGGTTCTATTTTATATCTATGGATTCTAAATCCTATTTCCGGACCTGCAGCTTTAATCGGGAAGTTCTTTGGATTAACAATGCCAATTTGGAGTAAAACAGAAGGACTTGTAATAGTGGTAATAAGCCTAATAACTTCTTGGAAAATATTTGGTTACAATTTCATAGTCCTACTTGCAGGAGTTACAGGAGTATCCTCTGAAGTAATCGAAGCCGCAAAGTTAGATAAGGTACCTATGCATAAAATATTCTTAGATATTGTACTACCTATGAGTAGTGCAACTGGGATTTATGTATTTATTATGACAATTGTCCAAGGTTTACAATATGTATTTACACCAATAAAAGTCATCACCCAAGGTGGGCCTGATAATGCCAGCTCCAATGCCATTTATAATGCTTACCAAGAAGCTTTTATCTTATTTAGAACAGGTAATGCTTCTGCCTTTGCAATTGTTACCTTGGTTTTATTTATAGTATTGTTATTTCTAGAATTTAAATTTGTAGAGAAAGGAGTACATTATGAGAATTAAGTATTCATCGGAAACTAAATGGCATGTGATCCTTGGATTATATGTTATAATTTCACTTTTTCCCATTGTATTTGGTATTTCAAGTTCCTTTAAAGAATTAAGTGAAGCATATAATAATGTATTTGGGATTATTCCAAATAATCCAACTATAAACAACTACTTGGAAGTATTTAAGAGATTACCCTTTGCTAATATCACATTCAATACCTTTTTTATAGCAACTAATGTTACCGTGTTTAAAGTAGTAACTTCAGTCTTTGCAGCTTATGCATTTGTTTACTTTGATTTTAAGTATAAAAACATATTATATTTTGTTTTGATTGCAACCATATTTATACCATTTACTGTAACTATGCTACCAAACTACCTTACCATCTCCAAGTTAGGTTTTAGCGATAACCTATGGGGGGTAATTCTACCGCAATTAAGTGATGCCACAGGCATATTTTTAATAAGACAGTCTATGAAAACCATACCTAAATCCTTCATTGAAGTAGCAAAATTGGATAAACTAGGACATGCAAGAATTATGAAGGATATCGTAGTTCCCCTAGTAAAACCGGCCATTATTTCAACTGGAATCATGTTTTTTATCAATTCATGGAACGAATTCGTATGGCCTGTATTAATATTAAAATCAAAGGAAAATTACACACTTCCTTTAGCACTTCAATTGTTTATATCTTCTGAAGGAGGAACTGACTTTACAATAGCTATGGCAGTTTCAGTAGTAACGATGATTATACCCCTAATATTATATATTATATTCCAGAAGTTTATTATCAATACTTATTCATCTTCAGGAATAAAAGGATAAGGAGAATAGGAATGAAAGAAATAGTTTTTGAGAACGTATGTAAAAATTATGGTAAAACTGAAGTAGTTAAGAATTTAAACCTGACTATAAAGGCTGGAGAAAGATTAATACTACTAGGGCCTTCTGGTTGTGGAAAATCCACAACTCTTAGAATGATAGCTGGTTTGGAGAATATTTCCTCTGGGAAATTATATATGAATGAAGTATGTGTTAATGATGTTGCAAGTGGCGATAGGAATATAGCTATGGTATTTCAAAACTACGCTCTTTTTCCTCATATGACCGTATCCGAAAATATAACCTATGGATTAAGGGTTCATAACTTGCCTAAAGAAGAAATAAATAATAGATTAAAATCAGCAATCGATATGCTTCATCTTAATGGTTTAGAGGATAGAAAGCCTAAGGACTTATCAGGAGGACAACGTCAAAGAGTTGCCCTTGCTCGTGCAGTAGTTAAGAGAAGTGATTTTTTCCTCTTAGATGAACCCCTTTCTAATCTAGATGCACAATTAAGGGGTCATGCAAGAAAGGAATTGGTTAAGATTCATGAAGTATATAAACAGACCTTTGTTTATGTAACTCATGACCAAGTAGAAGCCATGACTGTAGGCGATAGAATAGCGCTGATGGATAAGGGTACCATACAAATGGTTGATACTCCATATAATGTGTATAATAGACCTGCTAACATATTCGTTGCAAAATTCATAGGATCACCATCCACAAACATCTTTGATGTAGACTATCAAGATGGGGGAATTACTCTAGGGCAACAAAGTGTCCTTTTACCTGAAATGTGGATTAATCAGGTTGTAGATAGTGGATGTAAAAAGCTATCCTTAGGAATAAGACCTGAGCATATAATAATAAGCAAAAATCCTTCAAAAAATGCTTTTAAAGGACAATTAAAGTATATTGAGGACTATGGTAATAGTTTTGGTATATATTTTGATCTTGAAGGCAATGAAATAATTGCAATATGCGATGAATGCGACTATAAAGATGATGATATAGTATATTTTTCTCTGGATTTCTCAAAAATACACTTATTTAACAGAGATACTACTATGTCAATCGGATACCCGGAGGTGGACTATGAAAATATACATTAGTACAAATGCATACTCGCCAAATAATTTAGAGAATGTCTTTTCATTGCTAGAGAAAATTGATGATAAGAATATAGGAATAGAGCTTTTTCCAGAATGGCATGATAAAGAATTTGAAGAGATCCTTGAAAAAAACAAGGATAGATTTAGGGCGTATAATCTTTCATTACATGGTCCCTATTACTACACTGAGCACTCCTCCCCAATGGATACTGAAGAATATGAAAAAACAAAAGAATATTTCATAAAAACTCTTCAATTATCTAAAGACCTAAATAGCAAGTATATTGTTTTTCATCATAATAACTGCATTGTAGAAGAAGAGAAGAGAGAAGAAATGCTAAGAAATTCCACGGAAAACTTAATGGAATTGAATGAATTGGCTAAAGAATATGGTGCATGTATTCTTGTTGAAAATGCGGGGGTCCTTTCTCGTAATAATGTACTATTTAATGAAGAAGAATTTATTGAAATGGCAAAAGGCATAGAAAATAAAATACTAATTGACATTGGTCATGCATTTGCAAATAATTGGAATCTAGAAAACCTAGTCAGTGAACTTAAGGATAAGATTGTTTCCTATCATCTCCACAATAATGATGGAATAGCAGATAGTCACAATCGAATTTTGGACGGAAAGTTAAGCATAGAAGAATTCTTCTCAATATACAAAAAGTATACTCCAACAGCAGACTTAGTCATTGAATACAGTAAAATAAGTGCAAGTGAAGATGGATTAATAGATGACATAAACACAATTAAAGAATTAGTCAGATAGGATTCGCTTTATGGATCAAGGCATAAGCGGAGGGCTATTTAGAAGAACAAGCTTAATTAAGGGATTATCCTTAATTAAGCTTGTTTTTATTCTAATGCTTTAAATAATATGGAACACCAACTACTAAAATAATCAATGTAACTATTACTACCTACCTGTTTTCGAAAATGGTACCCGACCTGTTAAAGAAGCGGGG
>CAZAJU010000098.1:0-7058 GCA_964485455.1 uncultured Tissierella sp. | reverse complement strand
AGGGGTTATGGCTATGAAGTTGAACGTATTGAATTTAGGAAAGTGTGAGTATAATAAGGCTCTTCAAATACAATATGATCTACTAGAGAAGAGACAGAATAAGGAAATAGAGGATACTTTAATAATAGTAGAGCATCCCGCGGTAATTACCATGGGTAGAAATAAGGATGATAGCAATATAATGGTTTCTGAAGAATATTTAAATTCCTTAGGGATTCAATTGGTAAAAGCCACAAGAGGTGGAGATGTTACATATCATGGAGAAGGTCAAATAGTAGGTTATCCTATAGTGGATTTAAGATCTTTAGGAATGGGTGTAAAGCAATTCGTTGATAGTTTAGAAGAGCTTTTTATAAGATTATTAGATGAAAAATATAATATAACTGCTGGAAGAATAGATGAACATAAGGGTACATGGATAGATGACAAGAAGATTACAGCTATTGGACTTTCAGTAAAGCATGGAGTTACTATGCATGGTTTTGCATTTAATGTTAATACAAACTTATCCCATTTTGACTTAATCGTTCCTTGCGGAATACAGAATAAAGGTGTAGTATCTATTGAAAAACTTATAGGTCAAAAGGCAGATTTCAATGAATTAGCTGATGATGTAGTAAATTATTTCTGTAAGATTTTTAATTATGATGAATATGAGAAAATGGATTTGGAAAATTTAATTTAAAAGATTTTGATCTTCTAGAGACCTGGTTATAAGGTTTCTAGAAGATTTTTTTATTACGAGTAGGAAATCTACATAATTTATCTTTGTTTTTACTTTGAACATTCCGTAGTTGAGTAAACAATAGTGCCTTTATTTGAGGTTTCCTAAGAAACAATTGCAGCTGATATTTAAAAAGAAAAAATTAGAATACATATATTTGTTCTGACAAAGTTCGATAAAGTTCACATATTTGTTGTAGTATACTTAAATATGCTGGAATACACTATGGTTGTGGAATCGGTTTCACAAAGATTAAATTAATCATGAGAGGTCAGGTGTAACAAATGGTAATTATGATAGATGATAATAAAGACCTAAACGACATAACATGCCAACTTCTAAGGGTATTAGGATATGATACAATCTCTGCTTTAAGTGGTGCAGAAGGTATTTCTAAAGCAAAGGAAAATAAACCTCACGTTATTTTGTGTGACATAGGAATTCCTGGTATGAATGGTTATGAGATATCTAAATATATTCGTCAGGATGATAAATTAAAGGACATTTATCTAATTGCTATTTCGGGATATTCAAGTGAAAAAGATATAGAACAATCTTTAGAGGCAGGTTTTGATGAGCACTTAAGTAAACCTATAGATTTAGGAGTTTTGAAGAAAACTTTAGATAATGTTTTCTTAAAGCTTGAACGAGTTGAAGATGTAATTGCATCTTATGCTTAAATCTAACGAAATAGATTGGAGAGATGAATTATGGAGAAGTTAAAACTGGAAGAAAGCGAACATATCTATGGAACTTTTTTCAAAAAAGTTGATTCTGCTATAATGATAATTGAGCTATTGTATGATATAAATGGTAATTTAGATGATTATATATATATCAAGGTTAATGATTTATTTGAAAAGCTTTCTGGGCTAAAAAATTGTGACTTAATTGGAAATAGATCTAAGAGTATTATCCCCAGCTTTGACTATTCATGGTTGAAGGATTATGATGAGGTCAATAAAACAGATAAATCAGATTATTTTATAAAATATGTGGAAAATATAAAGGTTTGGTATGAAGTCTTTTGTTTGCCATATGGCAATAACATATTAGGAGTAAGATTCAAGGATGTTACAAAGGAAGTAGAAGGTGTACAATCTATACATAAAAATAAAGAGAGGTATAAAACCTATATGAGTGCCTCTTTTGATGGTGTTTTTCGCTTAAATCCTGATTTTAGTCAATTAACTATGCCAATTGAAATAGAGACTTCAGAAGGGATTTTTTCAAATAAGGTGGATATTTTAAGAGGCTATATTCATCCAGATGATAGAAATTATGTAAATGATGAAATTAGTATTGCTTTACATAATAAGAGTATTCTTGATTGTAAATATCGTGTATTAAAGGATAATTATTTGATATGGCTTCATTCAAGGGTGGTCCCTATTTTGAACGAGGAAGGGGAAATAGTAGAATGGCTTGGAGCAATTGTAAATATTACGGATAGTAAAATTATGGAAGAAGAGCTTCGAGAGAGCGAAAGAAAAGCCCAGGAATTAATAAGAGAACTTAGAAAAAAAGATGAGCAAAAAAATCGATTTATTTCAACCTTATCCCATGAGTTACGAAATCCACTTGCTGCTATTTCAATGAGTCTCTCCTTAATGGATCATATAACACCTGGTAGTGAACAGGACATAAACACTAGAGATGTCATAAAGCGACAAACATATCAACTTACAAGATTGGTAAATGATTTACTTGAAGTTACTCGAATGAACAGAAGGAAGATTAAATTGACCAAAGAAAATATTGATATAGTTGGAACGGTTAAGAATACCTTAGAAGAATTTAAGGCTCAGTTCAATGAGAAAGCAGTAGCTCTAGAGGGTGAATATGATTTTGACCAAAAAAATATATATGCTGATGAAGTTAGGATTAAGCAGGTTATAGGAAATCTTCTAACCAACTCTTTGAAATTTACAGAGACAGGTGGAAAAGTAAAGGTAAGAGTATCACTAGATAGAGTTAAGAATGAGATATTAATAAGTATCTCTGATACAGGAATTGGAATTGACCCAGATTTAGTGCCTGATTTATTTGATGCATTTGTACAAGCTGATGATTCTCTAGACCGTAGTTGTGGTGGACTGGGACTTGGATTATCTATTGTAAAAGGCATTGTTGATTTGCATGGGGGATCCATAGAAGCTAAGAGTGAAGGATTAGGAAAAGGATCTGAGTTTATTATAAGACTTCCTATGTAATAGTCTAGCTATTTTTCTTTTTTAGATGTATAAAATAAAAATTAAATCACATACTATATTCATAAGGTTCGTGAAGGGAATTCGAAATTCAGTTAAATGCTGAAAATACACTTATTTAAAGGTCTGTGATGGATCTATAAATGAGATATTTCGGATTGATCCATCGCGGACCTTATTTTTGTACTCATTTTTCCCTAATTACTATAGTTTTAATGTATAATAAAATTTAGCAACTTAATATTAGTGCTAGAATTTTAAAACCAAAATGGAGGATGAATATGAAGATAAATAAGATAGTAGAAAATAATAAAGAAATAGCTGTTGTTGACAGTACAGATGTAATAATAAAAGATGTACAAGCTGTATTGGATTTAATGATTAAGGCTAAGTATGAAACCGGGGCCAATCGTATAATTATAAGTAAATCAGCCTTGTGTGAAGAATTTTTCGATTTAAGTACAAAACTAGCAGATAAAATATTGAAAAACTTTATAACTTATGAAAGAAAATTGGCTATAATTGGAGATTTTTCTGAATATACAAGTAGTGATTTTAAAGATTTTATCTTTGAATGCAATAATGGAAAGGACATGTTTTTCTTAGGAGATGAAGGTGAGGCTATAGAAAAACTAAGCTTGGTCTAGGGTGAAAACGAATTAATGAGGTGAAATCTTGGATATTTATAATGCATTAAAGACCTACTTTGGATATGATGAATTCAAATCAGGGCAAAGAGATTTGGTTTTAGGGGTTCTTGATGGAAAGGATGTTTTGGGTATCATGCCTACAGGAGGTGGCAAATCCCTCTGTTATCAATTGCCTGCCATTTTAATGGACGGGATAACTATAGTTATTTCGCCTTTAATATCCTTAATGAAGGATCAGGTGGATTCCTTAAAGGAAATTGGGATACCTGGAACCTATATAAATAGCACACTTGATGATAATGAAATCAACTATAGATTAAAGGAGATTAGGGAAGGTAAGTATAAAACTGTATATGTTGCTCCTGAGAGACTAAATACATTTACCTTCACAAATTTAATAAGGGATGTAAAGATATCCATGGTAGCTATTGATGAAGCCCATTGTATAAGCCAATGGGGTCATGATTTTAGACCTTCTTATACTGAAATACCAAGATTTATTGCAAATATCCCCCAAAGACCAATAGTTTCAGCTTATACTGCTACTGCAACGAAATTAGTAGTAGATGAAATTAAGGAATTATTGGGTTTGAGAGATCCTGTTGAGTCAATTATTGGCTTTGATAGACCAAATCTCTTTTATCAAGTAGTTAAAGTAAGTAATAAGCTATCCTATGTTAATGATTATTTAAAGAACAATTTTCAGAATGAATCGGGGATTATCTATTGTGCTACTCGGAAAACTGTAGAATCCGTAACTGAAAAGTTAAGTCTTCTAGGGTATAGCGTGGTACCTTATCATGGAGGAATGACACCTGAAATTCGTCAGAAAAATCAGGATGATTTTATATTAAATAAGGCAAAGATAATCGTTGCAACAAATGCATTTGGGATGGGAATTGATAAGCCGGATGTACGATTTGTAATCCATTATAATATGCCGCAAAATATGGAAGCATATTATCAGGAAGCAGGGAGGGCAGGTCGTGATGGAGACCCTAGTCATTGCACTTTATTATATTCACCTTCGGATATCGTAAAACAAAAGCTTTTAATCCAGAACAGCACCTTTTCTGAGCAAAGGGAAAATATACTCTATGAAAATCTTCAGTATCTTGTAGATTATTGCAATACTCATGATTGCTTAAGAAGTATGATACTAAA
The DNA here is from genome assembly GCA_964485455.1 of uncultured Tissierella sp. Taxonomy (GTDB): domain Bacteria; phylum Bacillota; class Clostridia; order Tissierellales; family Tissierellaceae; genus Tissierella_B. The sequence goes on along the minus strand of CAZAJU010000098.1, from coordinate 2,310 downwards.
ATATTTTGGCGAAAACCCCTTTGAATCAAAATGTGATAACTGTGGGAATTGTTTAGATGATTCTGAAATGGTAGATATCACAATAGAGTCTCAAAAAATTCTTTCGTGTATATATAGAGTAAATGAGAGATTTGGCGTATCCGTAGTTATACAGGTATTACGAGGTTCTAAAAATAAAAGGGTGTTGGATTTTGGTTTGGACAAGGTCTCAACCTATGGAATCATGAAAGATTATTCAGAGAATACCATAAGAGAAATTATTATGACCTTGATTTCCATGGGATATATATTGGTTGCTGCAGACAAGTTTCCTGTTCTAAGGCTGGCTGCCAAAGCTGGGGATGTATTAAAAGGAAGCAAAAAGGTATATCATAAAAAACATTTACTACAAATAAAATCTTCCTCTAAAAACCTTTTTACAAGAACTGATTATGACTTAGATTTTGATGAAGAGTTATATCTTAAGTTAAAGGAACTAAGATATTCAATATCTCAAGAAAAGGGAATTGCACCATTTATGATATTCCATGATTCTACCTTAAAGGAAATGGCATCATATTTTCCAAAAAGCAAGGAAGCCATCCTCACTATCAAAGGGGTAGGGGAAAAGAAATATGAAAGCTATGGAGACAAATTTCTTGAAATTATAAAAGGCTTTTCTAAGAGTAATCAGAAGAGCTAAATTTAAAGTTTAAAAGAACAGTAGATAGGTTAATTATCCTATCTACTGTTCTTATTGAAACCTTCGGGTATTATTCCCACTCAATAGTTGCTGGTGGTTTGCTTGTTATATCATAAACTATTCTATTTATGTGTTTTACTTCATTTACGATTCTACGAGAAATTTTATCCAACAATTCATATGGAATTCTTGCCCAGTCAGCTGTCATAAAGTCAGTTGTTGTTACTCCTCTTAAAGCTAGGGTATAGTCGTAGGTTCTTTCGTCTCCCATAACTCCAACACTTCTCATATCTGTAATTACAGCGAAGTATTGGTTAATATCCCTATCTAGTCCTGCAAGGGCTATTTCTTCTCTGAAGATATAGTCTGCATCTCTTAGGATATTTAGCTTATCTTCTGTGACTTCTCCGATTACTCTGATACCAAGGCCAGGTCCTGGGAATGGTTGACGCCATACTAGATAATCAGGTAGGTCTAATTCCTTGCCTAATGCTCTTACCTCATCCTTAAATAATAGTTTTAAAGGCTCAATCAACTCTTTAAAGTCAACAACGCTTGGAAGTCCTCCTACGTTGTGGTGGGACTTGATTACAGCGCTATCTCCAAGACCACTTTCAATTATATCAGGATAGATTGTTCCTTGTACTAAAAAGTCCACCTTGCCAATCTTTCTTGCCTCATCCTCAAACACTCTTATAAATTCTTCACCTATGGCTTTTCTCTTAGCTTCAGGATCTGTTAAGCCTTTAAGCTTTCCTAAAAATCTTTCCTGTGCATTGACTCTTATGAAGTGTGAGTCGAAGTTCTTAGAAAACGCTGCTTCTACCTCGTCTCCTTCTTTCTTTCTCATTAAACCTGTGTCTACAAATACACAAGTAAGTTGATTTCCAATAGCTCTAGACATTAATGCTGCTACTACTGAAGAATCGACTCCACCTGAAAGAGCACAAAGTGCCTTTCCATCCCCTACAGTCTTTCTGATTTCCTCTATTTGAGCATCGATATATCTTGCCATAGTCCAGTCGCCAGTACATCCGCAGATATCGAATAGGAAGTTCTTAAGCATGATAGTTCCTCTTACAGAGTGGTTTACTTCTGGATGAAACTGTACCCCATATAGTTTCTTTTCTGCATTTTCAATTGCAGCAGTAGGACAAGTTTCTGAAGTTGCTGTAACTCTAAAGCCATCAGCAAGTTTTTCCATGTAATCTGTGTGGCTCATCCAAACTATAGTATCTTCTTCGACTCCATTGAAAAGTTTACTGGAAGTATCTACCTTGATTTCAGTCTTTCCATATTCTCTCTTGTCAGCTGTTGTCACTGTGCCGCCCAATACATGGGTCATCAATTGGCTACCGTAACATATTCCAAGGATAGGAATATTTAGCTCGAATATTTCCTTGGTGCATTTTGGTGCCTTTTCATCATATACGCTATTTGGTCCACCTGTAAAGATGATTCCAACTGGATTTAGGGCTTTAATCTCATCTATTGAGATAGTATATGGTTTTACTTCGCAGTAAACTCCATGCTCCCTTACTCTCCTGGCGATTAATTGATTGTATTGTCCACCAAAATCAATTATAAGTACAAATTGGTTTTGCATGTTCTCACCTCTCAAAAATTTC
>CAZAJU010000097.1:0-7272 GCA_964485455.1 uncultured Tissierella sp. | reverse complement strand
TCTTCTACATCTTCTGATATACCAGTTAGATAGGTCCTCGATTACAAAGTCTTGAATTCCTCTTACTACCTTAGTAAGCTCAAAAATGTCCATATCAGCTGTAGCATTTTTAATCAAGCTATTGTACTTGGATAATATCCACTTATCTATTTCTGGTCTATCTTCATATTCTATATTAAATTCCCTAGGATCAATTTCATCAGTATTAGCATATAGAGAGAAGAAGTTATAAACGTTTCTCAAAGATCTGAAAAACTTAGATTCAACCTCTCTTAAGCCATCTTCATCGAATTTAGTTGGGGTCCAAGGTGGAGATACGCTCATTAGGTACCATCTCAAAACATCAGCCCCATATTTATCGAACAACTCAAATGGGTCTACTGTATTTCCTCTGGTCTTAGACATCTTCTTACCATCTTTATCTAATATCAGGTCGTTTACAAGGACATTCTTATATGGAGATTTCCCTGTTACAAATGTCGAAATAGCAATTAATGAGTAGAACCACCCTCTTGTCTGGTCTATTCCTTCATTGATAAAGTCAGCTGGGAATAATTTATCAAAATCATCCTTATGCTCAAATGGATAGTGCCATTGTGCAAATGGCATTGCACCACTGTCGAACCATACGTCTATAACGTCCTTTTCTCTAGTCATAGTGCCACCACATTTGTCACATTTCAAATGAACATCATCTACATATGGTCTATGAAGCTCTATGTTCTCATCTATGTTCTCAATTGCTCGTTCTGCCAATTCAGCTCTTGAACCTACACTATCTGTGTGATTGCAGTCGTTACATCTCCAAATTGGAAGAGGAGTTCCCCAATATCTACTTCTAGATATAGCCCAGTCATTAATATTTTCTAGCCAGTTTCCAAATCTCTTTTCTCCTACATAATCAGGGAACCAGTTTACACCGTTATTGTTTTCTACTAACTTTTCCTTCATCTTAGTTACTTCAATATACCAAGATGGCTTAGCATAATATAATAGCGGGGTATGGCATCTCCAGCAATGAGGATAGTTATGATCTACCTTAAATTTCTTAAATAGCTTTCCATTTTCTTTAAGCCATCTAATAATTTCTGGGTCTGCATCCATAACAAACTTTCCTGCCCATGGAGTTTCAGTAAATTGTCCTTCCTCGGAAACAGGATTAATTACTGGAAGACCATATCTTCTACCTGTATTGTAGTCATCCTCACCAAAAGCAGGTGCTGTATGAACTATACCAGTACCATCCTCTGTAGTTACATAATCTGCCACAGTTACGTAAAAGGCTTTACCAGTTACATTAATAAACGGAATCAACTGCTCATATTGTACATGCTCTAAGTCTTTTCCAGACATTTCATCTAATACTTCATAGTCATCTCCTAATACTTTAGGAGCTAGAATCTTTGAAAGATAGTATACTTCATCATTTTGTCTTACTTTTACATAGATTTCATTAGGATTCACTGTTAAGCAAACATTAGAAGGTAAGGTCCAAGGTGTAGTAGTCCAAGCAAGGAAGTATTCATCTTTACCCACTAACTTAAACTTTGCTATAACAGTTTCAGTCTTAATCTCCTCATAGCCTTGAGCAACCTCATGGGATGCAAGACCAGTACCGCAACGTGAACAATAAGGAAGTATCTTATGTCCTTCATAAATATAACCTTCCTTATAGAACTTATTTAGTATCCACCATACAGATTCAATATAGTCGTTATCCAGAGTTATATATGGATCATCTAAATCGATTAGATAGGCCATTCTCTCTGTCATTTCTCTCCATTGTTTTTCATACTTAAATACGGACTCTCTACACTTTTGGTTGAAAGCTTCAACTCCGTATTCTTCAATATCCTTTTTATTCTTAAGATTTAATTGTTTTTCTACTTCTATCTCTACAGGAAGACCATGAGTATCCCAACCAGCTTTTCTCTTTACCTGGAAACCCTTCATAGTCTTATATCTACATGTCAAATCCTTTAATGTCCTAGCCATAACATGATGTATACCTGGTCTACCGTTTGCTGTTGGAGGTCCTTCATAGAAAATATAAGGGTTTGAAGAATCCCTTACTTCTACTGACCTTTTTAACAGGTCAATTTCTTTCCAATACTCAGAAATTTTATGTTCTCGGTTCTTTACAGGTTCATTCGATAATTCATTAAACCTCTTCAAATCAATCTCTCCTTAATGTTTAATTCATAATTTACAATTAAAAACACGAAGTCCCTAAGTCAAAAGACTTAGGGACGAAAATTCCGCGGTACCACCCAAATTATAGGATTACTCCTATCACTTCAATAAGTTTAACGTCTTCACGTAATACCCTAATTAATTCAGGTATTATGCTCAAAGGTGATGTTCACAAAGACTTATCATAATAATCTTTCACCAGTTGATTATCTCTCTAGAATGATTCCTCTATGCTACTGTCCTTATCAATGCATTTATTGATTTCTGTACTATCCTTTAATATACCTCAAGGAATAATACTTTGTCAAGGATTTTATTGGGTTACTCCTTTTCTATTGCTTCTTGAAGCTGTCTAAGCTTGTATATCATAGTAGTCTTGTCTAAATCTACCATATCGTAGGTGATTATTTCTCCCTTTTTTATATCTTGTTTAACTATAGCTTTTTCATTTATAAGACCAATCGGAATTATATTCTCTTCCTTGGCCTTCTCATAAGTCTCAATACTTCCTATAACTGTATATTCTCCAATTCCATCTAGCCTTTGTCCTTTTTTTAAGTCCATCTTTGCCAAGGTAATAACCTCAGCTACAGGTTTATTAAATATAGGAGATATGGTTGGCTCATTATAAAGAAAAGCCCTTGCAATAGAAATCGGGGTTTCCAAACTGGTTAAATGATACGGTCTATATAGCACATAATTTGGTCCATCTCCCATCTTTAAGAACCTCATTTCATGATGGACCTCAGGAAGTGTAGATGTTACAATTACAAATACTCCTGGAGCTACGCCATGGGCATAGTCCACCACTTTATATTTTGATAGTATACCACCATTTTCTTTAAGGCTATACACCTTCGGTAAGTTCTTTACATCTGCTGTAGGTCCATGTCCTCCTCTTATATCAGGAATAAAGCCTGTTGCATTGGACATACAAGCCATTTCCACCATGGTATTTGTACCATCAATGAATGAAGCTAATCTTAAAGGTTTAAGTTTAGACTTAATAGCCTGTTCCTTAACTGATTCAGGAGTAGCATCAAAATCAATTGGATTGTTCTTTCCCTTCCCGACTGCTAACACCTCAAAACCCGTTGCCTCTGCAAAGTCGAATATTTCTTTTACTGAACCAGGTTCATCTCCTGCAGTACCAGTATATATAACACCTGCACTCTTAGCCATTTTGTGTAGGATTGGACCTACTACAACATCAGCCTCAACATTTAACATAACAATATGCTTTTTATTTAAAATAGCATCAAAAGCTATTTTCGCTCCAGCATCAGGAACTCCTGTAGCATCCACAACCACGTCGATTAGATTGGCTTTAGTAGCATATTCAGTAACATCTGTCGCAACGAACTTGTTTTGTTCAATAGAAGCGTTGATTTCATCCAGAGTTCTAGCTACTTTTATATCTTCTCTTGATACTCCTGCCAATGTATATGCATCAACTGCATCCTCTATCTTATGGCTAACTACTAAGGATGGCATCATACCTTTTACTAACATCAGTTGGCTTACAAGACCCTTACCCATTAAACCAGCTCCAACTAGTGAAACCCTTATTGGCCTTCTATTCTCCTCTAATTCTTTAAGTTTATTATTTAATCCAAACATTGTTTTCTCCTATATTTAGTTTTAATAATTATATCATCTTCAAGTTTTTTAAATAGCAAAATTGATTGAGATAGAGTCTCTTAAAACATCTTCTTTAATGTATAAGTCTCCCCTCTTGAATATAATAACATACCTAGAAATAAATAGAAATATTTAAATTGAGGCATTTATTCCTGCAACATAGGCTGATGACCATGCCCACTGAAGATTAAACCCACCACAATCGCCATCTATATCAAGGAGCTCTCCTACAAAATAAAGCCCTTTGACCAGTTTTGATTCCATAGTTTCACTATTAATTTCATCTGTATTTACTCCACCTGCTGTTACTTGTGCTTGTCCCCATCCCTGGTTTCCAGTGATCTTAAAACTCCATGAAGTTAATAGTTTAGATAATTTTTCAATTTGCTCATTACTTATTTCTGAAGCCATCATATTTTTATCTATAGAAAGCTCCTTCAATATTGGTAATATAAGTTTTTTATTCAACAAACCAATAAGAGCATCCTCTATATTTTTCATATAAAGATTTTTAAATCTATCAACTAGATAACCCTTGATTTCTTCTTTAGTTCTTGAACTTATAATGGATATCCTTAACTCTACCTCTTGATCCTTGTTCATAAGTTCAATAGCACTTCTACTTATTTGAAGAATTGGAGGACCAGATATTCCATAGTCCGTAAATAAAATATCTCCTTCATCCTCTACAACTAATTTATTTTTATGATAAATACCAGCACGTCCAATAATCTTAACTCCATTTACCTGTTTAAATAGACTACCCTCTAGCTTCAACTGGACTAGCCCCGGAAAAATATCAGTAACCCTATGTCCAAAAGACTTAGCAAATGAGTATCCTGTACCATCAGAACCGCTTACAGGCATGGCCATACCACCTGTGGCAAGGATTATCTTATCAGATTGAAATGTTCTGCCATCCTTAAGCTTAACCATGAATCCTTTATTCTTCTTGATTTCCGATACAAAGGCATCAGTGATAAGCTCTACACCTTGAAATTCCATTTCAAATCTTAGAACATCTAACATACTAGATGCCTGAAATGAAAGCGGATATACTTTCCCATTATCCTCAACAGCAGGAGTTATCCCCAGAGACTCAAAATATTCCATGGTCTTATCCACATTTAATTCAGACAATGCCTTCTCTGCAAACTTAGGATTATTCCCATGATAGTTATTAATATTAAGGTTTAGATTCGTATAGTTACATCTACCATTTCCAGTAGTAAGAAGCTTTTTCCCAACTCTATTATTTCTTTCTAAGAGCGTAACTTCACAACCCTTTCTTTTAGCAGTTATGGCAGCCATCATACCAGATGCACCACCGCCAATTACTATTATTTTATTTGCCATAAATTTCTCCTTTTAATTTACTCAAATATATTTTATATATAATATAAATTAAGTCAAAAACATGAATGATGACTATTGCTAAAAAAAAGACAGTTACTCTGTCTTTTTTCTAAAGTTATGACTATAATAATATTCCACATTCAAGAAGTCTTCATACCTCTTCTTGCTTTCAGCTGAAATATCAGCAGTATATTCTCCATTTTCCTTGAAATACACCTTATGATTTACGTCATAGCTATCCCTAATGTCTTGAATATATTGCATATATTCATTTCCTTCCCAACCCAGAGTCTTGAACAATTCCCCCATTAAAAAGTTAGGACTTATATTATCTACTTCCTTAACTAAGTCATTTTCTAATATGCTCTTTGCAGCATCATTTCCCCATATAACAAATGGAGTCTTATAGTAGTTCAAATAACCTTCTTTACTAGAAAAGTCTATATTTATATCCATCATTTTGTATCCTATATCACTATTTCCCAACCATGGCTTATGATCACCAAATAATAAAACTACAACTGGTTCATCTTCTGTTTTATAAAATTCTATAAGTTCTTTTATAGCTTCATCAGTTCTATTAATACCAGCTAGATAGTTGTTAAACATATTGAATGTTTTGTCATCATAGTTCTTCTCCCTAATTACAAACTGATTTTCTTCATAATAGTTCTCATCATAAGGTCCATGGTTTTGATAGGTTACAGAAAAATTAAAATATGGATTTTTTCCCTTATTTGCCTTATAACCTTCTATAATATAATCGAAGAAGTCTATATCTTGAAGAAATTCTTCACTTATTTGTGAATACTCATTTTCGTAGTAATCAAAGGAGTCAAATCCAATATATGAATTTATATTTCTACGGTTATAAAACCATCCATAGATTGGATGCATTGCTTCAGTAACATATCCTTGTTCCTTTAGATACCACACAAAGGAATTTGTAGGTCTTATAAATGAAGGGAGGTGATAGTATCCAGTTAAAAAAGCTCTCTCTGTATCAATAGTTCCCCCACCAAATATGTTTGTAACCAAGTTTCCACTTATAGATTCTTTCTGAAGCTTATGAAAGTATTTATATGGGTCTTTCTTAAAATTTATAGAATCGAATTCTGAAAAGTCACTATAAGCTTCAAGCATTATTGAGATAACATTGACTTTTCTCTCTTCAGGTATATCTTTATACTCATATTTAGCTAAATCATTTATTGCCTTTTCTTCATCATAACCTTCTATCTCAGGATCTAGAACCTGAGTCATACTATATAAAAATGGGTAAACAAATCCTTTTGACTGATATTGTTGTGATTGAGACCAAATATTTATTAGAGATTTATCCCCTAAATCTGCATAAACCTTTGAATTGAAATAAGGTCCGCTAAAAACTATATAACTAACCAATATCATGCTCATTAGCATAATTATCCTTGATTTCTTTGATTCTTGACGATAATCCATAAACAGCTTCAGCACTATAGTAATTACTATTAAGCCTATAAACATAATTATCATATTTCTTGATAATGTAATGCTATACTTTTGCCCCATATCCATGGATTCTCTAATAAGCCTTATATCTATAAACCAAAAAGGTTCATCCCTATAGTAAAGTTTAAACTTATTAGCCATTGACATTAAGACAAAGAAGAATGATGTAAGTAAAAAACTTAACCACATTCTATTAAAGATAAGATACAATACTGCCATGAATATGAATATAGGTATGAAATTCATTAAAAGCAACAATTCACTTTTAAAATAGCTAATGAATAAGTTCATATTCCAAGTAGCACTAGAAAAAACAAAAGTAATTGTCATCACTAAAAAGCTTAAGGCTACTATTATAACCATCACAAAAGCCTTTTCCAAATACTTGTTTTTGAATCTAAACAAATTTCTAATTTTCTCCATTATTTTACTCCAATCTAATATTTGAACATTAAGATTATACTATATTTAAATAGATTTAACAAACCTATAATTTAGATTTCAAAGTAGTCACATATAAAACAAAAAATCCTTACTTCTATGAAATAAGGATTTTCTATTCTTTCTATATTAGCCTGGCGACTTCCTACT
>CAZAJU010000096.1:0-7288 GCA_964485455.1 uncultured Tissierella sp. | reverse complement strand
TTATAAAAAGCTGGAGTATATTCTCATATAGATACTGGGTATTTTCCTTCCAGAGATTAGTGATTTTCCTGCTTTGGTCTTCTGTAGCCACATCGAAATAGAGGCTAAATAATGTTTCATCATTTTCCACAAGCTTTAGATTAACTGTAAATTGTTGATTCTCTTTTTGGTAATAGTCTCCAATTACCTGGGTTTCCTTTATCTTGGCTTTCTCAATATGATTAAATTCATAGTTTAGTTCCTGAATAATTCTTTCAGGAATTTTACCCTCAAACATTTCAAGCATATCTTCTCCCTTTTGGAGTAGTTGATATTTCAAAGTAGTTTCATCTAATTTAATAAGTTCACCCTCATTAAGTTCGATTAAGTACTGTTGCAAGACAAAGTAATTCATATATCCCTTTTCTAGAATAAGTTCAGAGAGCTGTGTGTTATTTAAGGAATTTGGAATGTTTTTTATAATATATAAGATCAATAGCTTGTTTTGTGCTACCTCTTCTGTGTTATATGATAGCATAAAATCACCTCTTCCAAGCTTTTATTAAACCGCTTGCTATATTCGGCCATAACTAGGAGAATAAAATTTTCACTAGTTATTAAATATATCTAATTATACCATAAAAAAACAAAGAAGTGGATAACCACTTCTTTGATAAAATTAATATTTACCTGCTAATTGGTTTTGAGCACTTTCTACTAATCTCTTAACCATATATCCGCCAACATAACCATTTACTCTAGATGGTAATTCACCTTTATCAATGTTTGAATAGTTAGTTATCCCAAGTTCATTTGCTATTTCAAGCTTTAATTGATCTAATGCCTGCCTAGCTTCAGGAACTACTATTTTGTTATTGTTAGCCATTTTATTTCCTCCTCTACAACAATGTTAAACTTGTTGTAATAATAATATTCCCCATGTTAAATTTATTACCCTGGTAAAAAATTAAAAAAATGAATAGAAATTTTAAAATTGGTATTTATCATTAAATTCTCTCCTCAATCTAGTAATAATAATTTTAAAATAGAATATTAGTAAAAAAGGAGGAGATAGAATGGGATATTTCAAGAATGAATTTGTAGTTAAAATTTGTATTATGGTACTTATAATTTTCATTTTCACTGGCGCTCTTTTCTTCGACAATGTGGATGTTCAAAATGTTTTTTCGCCAACCAGAGAACTTCCAATTTATTCAGTTGATAGGAATGATAAAAAAATTGCTATTTCTTTTGATGCAGCATATGGAGATGAATTTACAGATGATATTTTGGATATACTTGATAGATATAATGTGAAATCTACTTTTTTTCTAGTTGGATTCTGGGTAGATAAATATCCCCACAGAGTAGAGGAAATACATAATAGAGGTCATGAAATTGGAAATCACTCTTCAACCCATCCCAATATGCCTACTTTATCAAAGGAGCAAATGGCAAAAGAATTAATGGACACCCACGACAAAATTATGAAGATTACATCAGTTAAGCCTTTTCTCTTCAGACCTCCATTTGGAGACTATAATAATCTCTTAATCCAAACTGCTAGAGAACTCGGATACTATGTTATTCAATGGGATATAGATTCTTTGGATTGGAAGGAGTTGGGGGTGGAGCCTGTAATTGATACGGTAGTAAAAAACACTTCAAGTGGATCAATAATATTATTTCATAATAATGCAAAATATATAAAGGAATATTTACCTATTGTTATACAAACACTACAGGAGAAAGGCTTTGAGATAGTACCAATTTCTGAATTAATATACAGAGATAATTTTAGAATGGATAATAGTGGACGACAAATATATGAAAAAATAATGAGGGATTAGATGGAACAGAATATTCTTTTTATAGGGATACTAGAAAGAGATGAGGATAGGGATGTTCAAAAGATAATTAAACAGCTTTTAAAATTATCTAATTTTCAGCAGATTTATGAATATTTTGATGAAACTATTTTAGGTTTTTGCAAATCAAACTTAATATTGCTTGTATTTGACTTTCTTAAAGAGGATATAAATGTAAAAGATATGGCTAAAATAGATTTTGATATATTAGTTCATAATCTATTGGAGGATAGTGGGGATAACTTGGTAGAAGATATATTAGAGAGAAGCAAAATTTGTGTTTTGAATTCGGATAATGAAAACTTGGTTTCATTAGTACACAGTCTTAATAGTACACCTACTATTACCTATGGTTTCAATAGAAAAGCAACTCTTACAATATCAAGCTACGATGTTGATCCAATAATTAAAGTAAATATCTGCCTCCAAAGAGATATCACTTCACTTAATGGTAGTAAAATGGAACCATTTGAATTCAGTATTTATATGGATTCTACTGATGAGAAGAGGATTTATCCACTCTTAGCTGGTGCTACATTAAATATACTGATAGGGGACACCATATTGAATCAAAAACAAGAAGAAAAAATAGTATTAACAATATAGGGTCATAAAGATATACCTAGATTAAAAGCTGAGATTATCTCAGCTTTTTTCTATGTTACTTTTTAATGCATAAATAATCCGTACCACGAATAGTAATAGAAAAGAATCAAACACATGAATAGGAGGGGTTTTCGTGGTAGACAAGATTATTGAGACAAATATAGTAAAGGTAGTAGGTAAGGTGATTTCTGAAATGGAATTTAGTCATGAAATGTATGGGGAGAAGTTCTATCTTTTCAATTTAGAGGCACCAAGACTTAGTTCTTCGGTGGATGTATTGCCCATTACTATTTCTGAGAGACTATTGTTTAACGTAGACTTTAGCTTAGATAATTATGTTATAATTGAAGGACAGCTTAGAAGCTATAACAGATATATTGATGCAAATAATCGATTAGTTCTAACTATATTTGCAAGAGAACTATACATACCAGATGAAGAAGAATTACAGGAAGTATTAAGAAAGCCAAATGAAATTTATCTTGATGGGTATATATGCAAGAAACCAGTATATAGAACGACACCTTTTGGTAGGGAAATAACTGATATGCTGATTGCTGTAAATAGACCTTATAATAAATCTGACTATATCCCATGTATAGCATGGGGAAGGAATGCACGATTTTGTGAGAACTTAAATGTTGGTGATCATATAAAACTTTGGGGAAGGATCCAAAGTAGAGAATACCAAAAGAAGTTACATAACGGAGATTTAGAAACCAAGATCGCATTTGAAGTATCCCTTTCAAAGATGGAGTTTATCGAAAATGATAATAATAGGGTAAGTGAAATGGAAGGTTAGAAATTTTAGATGAAAAAGTTTTATATAATGCTATAATATTACCTAAGAGAACTCAAAGCCAAATGAAAGGGGAGAAAATCTTGGAGTTAAACAAAAGAGAAAAGGTCCTATTCTCAAGAGATGATATTTTGAGAAGGGTTCAAGAGCTAGGTGTGGAATTGACAAAAGAATATAGTGGAAAAGACCTAGTAGTGGTTTCTTTGCTCAGGGGTAGTTTTATTTTCGCAGCTGACCTAGTAAGAGAAATCCAAACTAAGGTGGAGATTGATTTTATAACTACGGCCAGCTATGGCCATGAAGAAGTTAGCTCTGGAGTTGTGAATATTGTTCATGATTTGAGAAGCAACATTGAGGGTAAAGATGTTTTAATAGTTGATGATATTATTGATTCAGGTTATACCCTAAAGAAAGTTAAAGAGCATTTGGAAACCAAAAATCCTAATTCCGTTAAAATTTGCGTTATGTTGGATAAACCAAGTAGGAGAAAAGTTGATTTATCCCCTGATTATTGCGGTTTTTCAATACCTGATGTATTTATAGTGGGTTATGGGCTAAATTATGGACCTCACTATAGAAATATCCCTTATATATTTACATTTGAATAAGTCGCACCTACAGATTACTGTAGGTGTATTTATTGTAAATAAGAAAGCCTTACAGAGGACATAGCCATCTTTTTAGAAATGTATATAGTTTAAGGAGGTAATATGGATAAATGTAAAAAACCTGGGATATTTGAAGCTAATCTGCTATTTATGATATTAGGTTTTGCGTTGCTGTTTTTAGGATATTTAGTTCAGAGCAGGGAAATATATTCAGGTCTGTTAATAACCGAGTATTTAATAATTTTATTGCCTAACATATTATATTTATTAATTCGAAGATATTCCTTAAAAGACACTCTTAAGCTAAATTCAATAAGCATAAAACAAGTATTATTCTCCGTAATCATAATGATATTTGCTTATCCTGTAGCGGTTTTTATAAATGCATTAGTTCTAGCATTGATTAGCACCTTTAGTTCTGCGCTCCCCACTACGGTACCTATTCCAACAACTGCTGAGGAATTTATAAAGGGGCTATTAGTAATAGCTTTAGCTCCAGGTATCTGTGAAGAAGTGATGTTTAGAGGAACTTTAATGAGTGCATATGATAGATTTGGGTATCTTAAGAGTACGATTATTACATCTCTATTATTCGGAGTATTTCATTTTAACATCATGAACTTGGCAGGGCCAGTTTTTTTAGGTCTTGTTCTTGGGACCTTAAGACATAAGACCAATTCCATCTTTTCATCTATGATAGGGCATACCATAAATAATGGTATAGCTTTAACAATAGGGTATTTTGCAGCCAGATACTCAGGTGACATTCAAACGATAGCATCTGAGGATTTTAATATGGGGAGCAATATGGAGTTGTTTATTTCTTTAATATCTATGGGGATTTTCGGGCTCCTATCATTGGTAATTATGTTGTTCTTCCTAAAAAGAATACCAGAGACATATAAGGGTTATGATTCATGGGAATTTATTGATGGGTACAGAGAACCACCTGCTGTTATGAAATATATGCCGGTTTTAATTATTATATTAGCATTTGTCATAATTAATATAGGGCTTCTGTTTTTTGTATAAAGAATAGTAATCTTCTCATAATATTACTAGGAGGGATATTATGAAGAAGAAAAAACAGGAAATAGATGAGACTAGTCAAAAGTTTGAAATTGCTGAAGAACTGGGACTTGCAGATAAAATCAGGGAAGTAGGATGGGCTGGCTTAACTGCTAAGGAATCAGGTAAAATAGGCGGTATTATGACTTCTAGAAATAAAAAACAAATTAAGAAAGAGTAGTGATTATATGAATAGTTACACTGAATTTGCCTCTCTTTATGATGAATTGATGAATGATTTTGATTATGAAGAATGGGCGGATTATGTGGAAAGAATTTTTGAAAAATACCAAAAAAAGCCTAAGGATATACTTGAAATGGCTTGTGGTACGGGAAATTTATCCTTTGAGCTTGCAAAGAGGAGATACAATCTAGTATGCTTCGACTTGTCAGAAGATATGCTGGCAAAGGCGTATAAGAAGCTAGGACGATATAAAAATGTAAAACTTCTTGAACTAAATATGATAAATTTCAATATTAATAAGAAGTTTGAAAGTGTTATTTCTATTTGCGATAGTATAAACTATATAACCAATAAAGATGAGCTATTGCAATGCTTTAAAAATGTGTACAACCATCTTAAGGATGATGGATTGTTTTTATTTGATATAAACTCCTTTTATAAATTAAAAAATATAATAGGGAACAATATATTTGTAGAGGATAGGGAAGATATATTCTATACATGGCAGAATTATTATGATGAAGAAGAAAATATCTGCGAATTCTATCTTACCTTTTTTAGGGAAGATGAAAATGGCATGTATAATAGATTTGATGAGGATCATTTAGAAAGGGCATACACTGTAGATGAAATTATACAGTTATTAAAAGAAGCAGGTTTTTCAAAGGTGGAATTTTTTAATGCCTTTACATTTGATGCTCCTTTAGATACTGATGAAAGAATAAACTTTGTTGCCCTAAAGTAGGATCAACAAAAGGCAGAGCGATTATGATATGAAATTATGAGGTGAGAAATTGAAAGATTATTTAATAAGAGCGATAGATAAGTCAGGTAGAATAAGGCTGTTTGTAGCCAAAACTACAAATTTAGTAGAAGAAGCTAGAAGAATTCACAATACATCTCCCACAGCTACGGCGGCAATGGGAAGGAGCTTAACTGCAGGCGCTATGATGGGTGCTATGATGAAAAATGAAGAAGATAAGCTAACTATTAAAATAGCAGGTAATGGACCTATAGGTAAAATTTTAATTGTAGCAAATAACAAGGGGCATGTTAAAGCAGATATCGATTTTCCAATGGCAGATGTCCCTAGCAGAGCTGACGGTAAACTTGATGTAGGAAGACTTGTAGGAAATGAAGGGACCTTAACCGTCATGATGGACTTGGGATTAAAGGAGCCATATGTAGGTCAATCCAGTTTAGTAACAGGTGAAATAGCCGAAGATATAGCAAATTTTTATATTGTATCAGAACAAAGCCCTTCAGCTGTAAGCCTCGGTGTCTTAGTAGATAAAGATATTTCATGTATAGCTGCAGGAGGATATATTATTCAGCTGCTTCCAGGAGTCTCAGATGAAGAAATCACCATGATCGAAAATACTCTATCAAAAATAGATCCTGTTTCTACTATGATAAATAAAGGGCTCACCCCAGAGGAGATAATGGATAGAATCCTTGGAGAATTTGATATGGAGATTCTAGGAAAACTTGATTTGGAATATCGTTGTGATTGCTCAAGGGATAAGATAGAAAAAGTTATTGTAAGTTTAGGTAAAAAAGAAATAACTGAAATGATACATGAGGATGAAAAAGCTGAAGTAATATGTCACTTTTGTGGAACCAAATATCAATTTAACAAAGAAGATTTAAGCAAATTACTAGTTGACATATCTTAAAATCTATTGTATACTATTTTTTGTGGTCATAACCACGCTGCCAGAGTAATCTTGGCATACTAGCCCAGATAGCTCAGTCGGTAAAACGAGTGAAAACATCTCGTTGCGGTGGAGTGAAGAAATTGCTTAGCAATTTCTACTGATACCTAGAGCAGAGAACCGAAATCTTTGATTTCGTGTGAATCGCTTAATCCGTGACATTAGGCTAAACTATGAATGATAACACTTTACTGCCAGTAATCCTGGCATATTAGCCCAGATAGCTCAGTCGGTAGAGCAGTAGACTGAAAATCTACGTGTCGCTGGTTCGATTCCGGCTCTGGGCACCATTATGACCTAACCCAATGAGTGATAGCGAATTGAAGGTAGGTTAAATGCGATGAGCACCAAATTTATATGAGCGATAGCGAGTAAATAAATTTGTGTTGCGAAACCGCTCACAATCTGCGGAAGTGGCTCAGTGGTAGAGCATCGCCTTGCCAAGGCGAGGGTCGCGAGTT
>CAZAJU010000095.1:0-7384 GCA_964485455.1 uncultured Tissierella sp. | reverse complement strand
TTAAAATATTTAATACATTGCTTCTCCATCTATACCAATAGCTCCTTTACTTTTCCATTCCAATGGTATCTCATAACCGCAACATAATTTGCATTATCGGGACGGAATAATTCGCTGATGGCAAGAGAAGGCACAGTGTCATAATCTCCCCAAAGAATCTGAGAATTTATCATATAATCCAAATCCAGCTCGTGTAAAAGTCGAAACATATCTCGGATATTCTTCTCATCTACGCCTGCAAAAGCCTCATCAAGGGATATAATCCTTGGACAGTCTATCCTAGCCCCCTCATATCTTGCATAGACTGCAGAAAACAGCGGAACATACATGGCCATTGCCTTTTCTCCACCACTGAATTGATAAAAACCATTGTTGGTGAGCTCCTTTTTATTCTGTCCAGTCTTTCTAAAGAAGAGTTTGAATTCAAACCACTTTCTGTAATCTAGAATCTCCCGCATAATACTATGGAAGGATTGATTCTTTCCTGAATCCTCTTGCAGTCTTCGGGCTTCTGCAATCTTGGACCGAAAATGCTCCGATAGTTTATTAAGATCAGATTCCTTCATAAGGCTTCCTTCCATCTTTAAAAGGTCTACCAATTCCTTGGTGTCAAGCTGGCCTTCACTTTCCGCCTTTTTACTGGTCCAATTAAGACTAAAGGATAAACCACTGGAAGTATTCATATTTTCCATCAGGTCATTCATATTATAGACCCATTTTTGACTATGATAGATTTTAGCCCTAATCTTCTTACTGATTGTATTTACCAGGATATCTTCAAAGAGCTGCCTATCGCTTTCCCTTAACAGGCCCTCATTTTCTGCAATTCCTTCTTCTATAAAGTTTAGTAGCTCATAAAAATCTATTTCCTTACCTCGCACTTTCCCCTTAATATACAGCCTCTTCCCTTTAGGTAAATTCTCCTGAATGCCTTCTCCATCATCCATATCAAAAATATTATCTATTCTTAAGATGTATTCCCTTAGAAATTGGTTGTTTTCCGAAAACTTACTAAAAAGCTGTTGACTTAGGGATTCCTTATCATGTTTTTCCTGAATCTTAATTTCATTTAAAACCCCATTAGCATTTTTAAATGTTTCCTCAAATTCCTTGAGCTTGCAATAATTCAGACTAAATTCCTGTGAAAAAATATCCCTTTGTAGTCTTAATAGGGTCTCCTTAGCTACAATTTTTTCATCTAATTCATCCAATTTATCCAAGGACTGACTATGACTTGCTTTTTCTGTAGCTTCCCTTTGAACCTGATCTTCTATTAAGCTAGGGAGGTCATTCAGTAATTTTAAACATTCATCTATCTCTTTTTCGATTTCCTTATAATCCGTGAGGTTTAACTGCTCTTGCAAAAGCTTCCTGGAATTTTCTGCTTCCTTGTTTTTGCTAAATAATTGATGTATATCTCCGCTTAAGTTCTCTATATCCACAAGGACAATTTCCCATTCTTCTTCTGAGTTGTTCATTAACTCTATATTTCCAATAATATTTACATTTAGGTTTTTCAAGTTTGAAAGAAAATCTCTGTATTCAATACCGGAGTTTATGGCCTTATTATATATATTCAAATCTACGGGAAGACTTATCTTCTTAGTAAGTTCCAGGACCTTTTGATTTAGTTCTGTCAACTTGCTATATATTATTTGGGTTAGGACTTTCTTTCCCTCCATATTTTCATTGGCTTTATTTAAATCGAATCTTGCATTTCTTAGAACATTTATGGCTACCCTAAGGTCCTTATCGCCGGGAAATGCTATGTATTCCCTTTGAAGTTCTCCCAGCCTCTTACTTATACTATTTCTCTCATCCCAAAGACTTTGAATCTTCTCCTCAATAGCAAGTAGTTCCTTAGTCAACAAGAGTATTTTCTCATGACGTGCTCTTTCTCTGGCTGTTGAGCCGATGAATTTTGGAGTATATTCACTGGTGGTTTTTCCCCTTAAGATCCCCAGCCCATATTCTCCCCTTTCATTGACAAATACGGAGCCTTCATCTTCTTCAAGAAATATACTCTTTAAGGCATTATCTATGTCTATATGTTCAATTCCAGGACTTTCAACCTTCTCTAATTTAAAGAATTCCCCAAGACTATGGGCAAAGAGATTAGGGGAAGAAAAGATATACCTATCCCCCATATTAGGATCCATTAAAAGAGCTTCCTTTTTATACTTGTCCGGTATAATCAAAGCATCCAGTAACCCCATATCCAAGAGAGCTTCTTCAAGTCTTCCTCTGAGCTCACCAGCCAGCTCATCCTTAAAATCAATGGCCTTGTAAAAGGGTATAAAAGGTATTTTCTTTTCCCTTAATAGCTTTCTATGGGCTAGAATCTTTTCCTCTCTTTCAGGCTCAATCTCCTTTTTATTCTTCCATTCCTCTAAGTACTTCTCTATCTCTTGTTTTTCCTCTTTTAGGCCTTCTATCTTAGCATCCAATGATGACATTTCCTTATTCAATAGAGCTTGTTTCTGGGTTAAAATTTCTCTTATGATATTAATTACATCATCAAAGCTGCTCTCATCTTGAAAATTCAATATTTCTCTTGAGATTCTAACAAGCGCATCATCTTCTACTAGTAGCTCTTCATTATCTCTTTTCCAATTATAGATTTCTTCAATCAATTCCTCCTTGGTTTCAGATAATTGAAGGTCTGTCTCTTCAAGAAATTTCTCCTTTATACGAACTTCTTCTCTGACCTTATCCAGTGCTAATAGAGCATCATCATATTCCTTATTTTGTCTGACGCTATCTCCAATGGCATCCCTGGCCTTTAATAATTTTTCACTATAATCCCTATATCTTTCATTTATATAGGAAAAATCATATCGACTATGGGGCTCCTTCTCCAGCTCTGCCTTCATAAAACCTTGCTCATCAAAGGCAAATTCCAAGGATAGTTCATCCATGTCCTCAAGAAGACCTAGCATTTCATCGGTTTGCCTTTCCACATTGTATTTATAATCCTTTATCTTCTTATTTAGTTGTCTTTCCCGAACCTTCTTATTATTCAATTGAAGGGATTTTTGGTCTAATTCCTTTTGTCCGTCCTCTATCTTCCCCTCCAACTCAAAAATCTTTTCCTTAATTCTTAAACTGTCATGAACATCCAGTTCCTTTTTCTTTTCAGCGGTTAAACGTTGCTTTTCCTTTAGTTCTGCGAGGGTTTTTTCTGCCTTCTCATACTCTAACTTGGACTTGTCTCTTTTATCTTCAAGGACTTTTCTTTCAGACAAAAGTTTCTCATAGTCATCATTAGTGTTTATATAGTTTTTAGCTTTATCATAAAGGATGAATCTATTATATTTATCATAAATATCTTCTATCTTCTCTGCCGCCCTTTTGCTATCCTTTAAAACCTCTAATCTGCCTTTGATATTGTCCATGTTTTCAATAGCCTCTGACATAGGCCTTAAGTCATCTTCTGAGAGTTGTTGAAGTGAATTTTCCAAAATCTCATATACTACAGTAGGTTTGAATTCCTTGGACAGTTTTGGACTCCTAAGCTGGATTAACAACTTAATCATCTCATCATATTCCTCTATTTCATCAAATCCGAAGAGAAGGTCATTTACCATCTTCATATATTCTCCTTGACCTTCCTTCACCATGCCTCCACTGCCTATGCGATTTTCCAGCTCCTTCTTACTTAAGGGAATCTTATCTCCCATATCCTTATAAAGAAAGAAATCCTGTCCAACCCTTCTACCGTCTGTTATGGCAAAGCCCCATGATTTAAGGCTCTTTCCCCTTTGAGCTTTGAAGCCCATTCCTATAGTAAGGCAGTTTGAACTACTTTCCTTCATAAACTCCATATGTAAATAAGCAGTTCTTTCTTCTATTTCTTCATCATCTTCCGTGAGCAAATAGTTCTCCAGCCTTCTGGCCTTTGATCCAAAAGGGTCCAACCTTTCAGGGCTCTTGTTTCCATCAAGGAGAAGGGGGATGAAACTCTGCATTGTAACGGATTTTCCTGAGCCGTTTGAGCCACGTAATAGAAGTTTTCCGTCTGAAAAGTCAAAAACCTCTTCGTCGTAATACCAAAAGTTCAACAAGCCCACTCTATTTATATACCATCTATTACTCATGGTTTACTCCTCCTCGATTTTCTTTTTAAAGTCCTTTGAATAAGCCCCTACTAATTTCCCGCAAAGAGGTAAGAGTCTTATCTCTCTTCCCCCATTTATAGCCTCGGCCATATTAAAGTCTTCCATAAAGTTAATGATGTCAAGGCAGAGCTTATCTATGGACATCTCCCGATATTCCTTACTCCAGCCTTTACTGTTTTCTTCCTTCAATTTAATAACTATCCCCTCAAAGTCAACTACCGATAGAGTAGAGCTATCGTTTTTTTCTAGAGTTACTAGATTCCTTTCAATATAGTCCCTTATTAGCATATTCATCTGAAGGACTATATCGCTAATAGTTTTATTGTTAGGGAATACATCACTAAAGCTGTGGCTCTCAGGCAATACAAGCATAGCCCCATTTCTATGGGCATGTAGCGGAAGGCCTAAGTTTTTCTCAAAATCATTCTCAATTACATTTCTAAAATTCTTTATATAGGCATAATCCGCATCATCGGGCCCCTCATTATATACAATAGGTGACATTAACAGTCTTCTATAGACCCTATGCCTTCTTAAAATGCCTCGTTCTATGTTGATGTCCTCTAAATCATTTTTCTCCAAATCCCTATAAGAAGAATAACTCAAAATACTGGAAGTAAAATTCCGTACAAAATATCTTGAGGCTCCCGTGCTTTCGTATAGGATTTCCGTATTCTCATCATTAGCAAAGCTTTGCTCATCTCCGTCATTTACTTTGATAAGCCCTATAGCGGCAGCAAACCTTAAAGTTTTTATAAGAGATCTCCTATGCTTATATAGAGTCCAATCTATCTTCTCACCTTCCGGATAATTCCCCTGTATAAACTCGGTAATGCCGGACAATACAAACTGGTCTTCTTTTTCCATATCCTCAAGAAACATAAGGAGCAAGCATAAAAATCCATATTCCATCGTGGAATCAAAGTCCCTTATCCCCATCCAAGGCTCGGCTTTCCCCGGGAGCTTCTCCAACTTTATTAAACTAGGATTTACAATGACATAATAGCCTAACTTTTCATTTAAAAAATCCTTATATTCCGGCAGACTGTCCTTAACACTATAATATAGGTCCTTGTCCTCATCCTTTAATATCCAATAATTTTCTATAAGCTTTTCTAAAGACCTCATTAAAAAGCCTCCTCGGTGAACAATAATCGGAAGGCTGGCATTTCAATTTCTCTATCTTCACAAATTACTCTGCAACGTTTATTGCTCTTGGGCAATAGAACCTCAAATTCTCTTCCATATTCGGTTTTACCCTTATAATCCTTATGACTAAGTCCCTTAGACAACCATCTTAGAAGAGTTGTCCTAACTTGAGAGTCGATGATAGGAAGAGCCTCAAAAGAAATAATCCCGTCACTTATATAGCTTTCCATCAGCTCTTTCTCTTTCTGCCTTTCTTCCATAATCCTCTTTTTGGTATGGGCTTTTTTATCCTCCTTAGATATAATGGGGCTCTTTATTCCTCTTTCTCTCAAATTCCTACTTCTAGGTCTAATGGTGTATGTATATGGCACCTCTTCAAAAATTCCTGAATTTATACTATCAGTTTCCCTTTCAAAGTCCCCTCTTATATGTTTGGGACTAAGTATACCAAAGGATAGGGAAGATAGTTTGTGAGCATGAGATAAATCATCACATGATAGGAACAATTCAGCCAACTTTTTATATTCTTCCTTACGATTAGCAGCACTATTTCTGCTCTCGGATATGTGGGCAGCAAACCTGGTTATTTTACGAATGATTTCATTAGTCATATCAAACAATCTGAAGGCTTCGCTTTCCTTACCGTTATTGTCCAAAAACCATTCCTTAATGCTCTTCCATTTACCTTTTATGTTATCTATAATCATTTCATTATCATTGGATCCATCCAGTCTTGGAATAGACATTTCATAAGCAAATATCTTTTCAAAAACCATCCTCTCTTCCGATTCTCCGATATTTTTTAGGATACTTTCTATTACGTTTACATTGTATTGAAGGCTTTTGATAAAGTCCCTCAAATAATCTATAAACCTGTCCTTATATATGAGAAATTCCTTAGTTTTCATCATTTCTTCTGCCCTTAGGCTATGAAAATCTCCGATATAATCTTGGTAGTTCTGATTAAGCCTTCTAAAGTCATTATTTAAATCCCTCCACCAAGAGCCTACTGTTTTATCATCCTCATGAATCATCTTAGTGAACTTTTGAAGTTCTTCTTTAAGTCTTTCCAAAAGGGAAGGTTCTAGGGAGGCGTTTTCCACAAATAAATTTTCAAGTTTTATTGTCATTCTTTCTATTTCAACGGAATATTCGGATAGCTGGTATCTAAACTGTTTGTTCTTAAATTCCTCAACTGTTGATACCTTCGATGTATCTTGAATAGGTGCTAGATTTCTCCATGTTACCAGTACATCTAAATCCTGTTTTAAATTATCCAAGGTGTAATCTGCGAATTCACTATGCTTTTTTAGCTCTTCAAATACATCTTCCTTGTACATCCAATACTTCATCTTTTCATATTGAAGATAGAAAAACCTGAGTATAGTCCTATATCTCCAAGCGTTTTCCGCAGTCATATATTTAGTTTCCTCTATTGGCTTTAAAAGTTTTTGGTTAATAAACAATATAATTCCTCCGTTGAAATGTCCCTTATTAATGAGTATTGCTAATTTTTTGATAGATAGACCTATAAATCAGATATCTCCCTTAAACAAACACTACTAGATTTAATAATACTATATATAGTCATAGTTTTAAATACAAAAATACCTCTTAAAGAAATTAAGAGGCATCACTTATATACATCTCCGCGACTATCAATTTTAATTATTCTAATAGTACCATCATCATCCATATAATAAAGAGCTCTATACTTCCCTACCCTTAATCTAAATATTGGTGGCAAATAGTTTCCCTTCAATTTCTTTATATCCCCTAAAGGGATTCCATCAATAGCAGCCAATATTCTTTCACGTGTTTTGTTATCATATGTTTTTATGGTCTTTAAAACATCTTTAGAAAATATAATATTACTCATCTCTATTATCCATAAGTTCTTTCTTCAACTCATCAGAAGTATACCATATATCTTCTTCTAAAATTCGCATAATATCTTCTTCATCATCAGGTTCTAATACTAGTTCTTGGTCGTCTTCTTCTTTAATAAATCTGACAAAGCTAATTACCTTTCCAATTTTTTCATCAGGTAAATCATTTATTAGGTCAATTAATATTTTCTTAGGAATAGCCATAAACTCACATCCTTTTAATTTTAA
>CAZAJU010000094.1:1320-7407 GCA_964485455.1 uncultured Tissierella sp. | reverse complement strand
TCCATAAAAAATCCTCCTCGTTGTTATACTTTAGTTTCTTAAATATATAACGCACAAGAAGGAAAAATGGGACAGAATATTTTATTATTTTTATAAATTATTTTGAAATGTTTTCTGCAATCTTTATAACTTCCTCCTTACTTAAGTTTCTTGAAATATGTCACTCAATTTCATCTTGATATACCACCTTTACCCAAAAAAACAAGGGCTAAAAATGGTGGTTCCTCACTCATTTCTAACCCTTAACATACTCTTTACCTCTTAACCAATACATTAGGCAAGGTATAATAGTCTGTAACTCCCGATATTATATTGTTCTTACTTATTCTTGTATATAGTCCTTGGAATTCTTCATTGTAAATAAACATCCCTACTATGCTTTTGAAATCCTCAGCCTCTGGCTTTCCATCCTTGAAAACTATATGTTCTCTTTTTATTGGTTCATAAAATTCCTGATAAATATAATCAGTGTTCCATACCTCTTCTAATCTTTTCTTCCATTCACCCGCATTTAAGTCTCTACCAGCAAATACTCCCTGAGAGGCATTCATATCCTTTGGCTTCATTATATATTTATCCTTGTTGTTTAAAACCATTTCAAATATACTCATATCCCCTTTAAATAAACCTGTTACTGGGATATGGTTTTTTACAAATTCTCTTTCTTCTTCAGTTAATAGCTCTAACGTATCCTCGTCATGAAGTATTTTAAAGATTATCTTATTGTGGACTACTTGAGACTTTATAGATCCTATACAGCAGAATGCCCTATCTCTATAGGCTTCTATAAAGTCCGGTATCTGATCTGCTTTTTCTATAAGCTCAAAGGTCACAATCCTTCTATAGACCATATCAATTCTATAATCATCCTTATATAGGGCTTTATCTCTATAGGTTAGGTCTCTAGGATCTGCTATGATACAGTTATATCCATGTCTTTTATAGGATTTCATAAATTCTTCAAATTCCGCAGACGTACCACTTTCCACGAAATCTACTATGGCTACGTTTTGCTTTGATTCATCTGGGTCATACTTTCTAAATAGCTTGATACTCTCCTCAACCCAAGAGTCAATTAGCTCAAAGTAACTCAACTCATATATTTCCCCAAAGTCTTTTAAGCCTTTTGAATCCAATAGAATTCTTCCTATAGTATTGTCCTCATTCATTGCCGAAGAACCATCTGTATTTATTTCGCAGAACATAAAATCGTCTAAATCCTTGTAGAAAATGTCAAATCTACCGATAGGAGCGTTTATATCATAGCCATTATCAACTTCTATCAACTCCTCAATTAGCTTAGGAAATCCAAATTTCTTGCGGAAGTCTTTGTTTTCAATATAATGATTTGTAACTTTATTGGTTATGGAAATTATCATCTTGCTGATATAATCGAAGTTCTCAATATCTTTTTCTGTAAAAAACATTGGATGATAAAGAAAAGGAACCGGTTTTCCCTTATATTTAGCATTCGAATTCTTTATCCTTTCAAAAGTACTATTATAATCCCTATAGTATTTTTCAGGATTACTCTTTATCAAATCGATATATTCCTTATTAATCTCCAATGTTTTCATATCATCAACCCCTAGTTTTCAAGTTGTTCAAAAGGCACCAGCTTAGGGCTTCCTTCTTACCTAAACCTTCTCTTTCTTTAGTTATCATATATGGATTTAGACCGTTTCTGAGCATCTCCTCAAGGGGAGCAATATATCCAACCTCTTCTTCATCTAGGCCAGATTTAGCTATATCTACTACTTCCCTTCCAATTTCAAGAATTGTCTTTCCATTATATACGGTTTCAAGACCAAAGAAATTCATTTGATACTTTGCATCTTGTACATCCTCTATTGTTACATCTTTTATTAAACTATATATTTTATCTAAATTTTCCTCATTATATAAAATTCCCTTCCATAGTGCCGGTGCTGCCATGCTTAATGGATATGGGACCTCATCCATCATCCTAATTTCTATAAATTTCTTAGTCCTAGCATCTGGAAAAAACATAGTAAGAAAGTGCTCTAGTTCCTTGATATCGTAGTTTTCAGGATCAAGTAGCTCTCTGACCTTTTTATCTCCAGTGGATTGTGCAACTCCTTCCTTCATTTCAAGTATAGGAGGATTATTAAGTATAAATTCTGCATATTTTTCGTAGCCATAATCATCACCTAAAGCTCCAGGAACTATACCTGACCTATCCTTGTCCGTATTTTCCCAAATATATGCCCTTATGGCATGTTCATCTCTTACCTCTCCTTCAAAATACCTTGCATTTTCAAATATAGTATACATTACAGGAGAAAGTGCACTGATTACCCTGTATTTTCTCCTATAGTCTTCTTCATCTATATAATCTACTGATACTTGAAGTGCACATGTTCCCTTCATCATATTATGGGCATGAGTACCTGTTTTCTTAAAGTAGTTGAACATATAGTCGTATCTTTTCTTTGGTAATATCTTAATTTCATCTATTTTAGTTACAGGATGATATCCTGTAGCCATAAGTCCTTGTCCCTTAGCCTCAAGGATTGGAATTATCTCTTCTAAAAATTCTAAGTATAATCTTTCAATATCCTTTATCCTCACCTTTGCTCCAAGGCTTAACTCCAATTGACTTCCTGGTTCCAGGGTAATTGACTTGTCCTCCTTGTCCAATCCTAATATATATTCTCCCTCATAGATAGCCTTCCAACCGTTTTTCTCCAATTCCTTAAGGGTTTCGGCAACTCCACCTTCTCCATAATAAGATATGGTCTCAAGGGTTTCCAAATCTACAACAAAGTGTTCAAGCTCCACACCTAATTTTAATTCAGTATCTTTCTTTTCCCCGCTTTTAATATATTTAGATATTTCTTCAACCTGTCTTTTATAGTTCATAAAGCCTCTCCCAACATGTATTAGATTACTGTAACTATACCCCGTTTAATAAAACTTATCTACTAAATATGATAATACGCGCAACCTCTTCAGCAACTCTAATCCCATCTACTGCAGCAGACACTATTCCTCCTGCATATCCTGCTCCCTCACCTACAGGATATATTCCTCTTATATTTGATTGAAGGTTCTCATCCCTAAGTATCCTAATTGGTGAAGAGCTTCTACTTTCTACTCCTGTCATTACAGCATCTTCAGATGCAAAGCCTTTAATCTTTCTATCAAAATCTACCAAGGCAAGCTTTAGGGTATCCGTTACATAATCAGGTAAACATGTTCTAAGATCCGTCATATTTACCCCAGGTGTATATGTAGCATTTATATCACCCATATTTTCAGATGGTCTATCCTTTAGAAAATCTCCAACTCTTTGTGCAGGTGCCCTATAATTTCCTCCTCCAGCTTTAAAGGCTAGTCTTTCCCATTTTCTTTGAAATTCTACTCCTGCTAGAGGATGGTCACTGCCATAATCCTCAGGTACTACCCCTACTAATAAAGCACTATTGGCATTTTCCTTATCTCTAGCGTGATAACTCATACCATTGGTTACAACCATATTTTCCTCTGAAGCTGCAGCCACTACCATACCACCTGGACACATACAGAAAGTATATGCACTTCTTCCATTATCAAAGTGGGCTGATAGCTTATAATCAGCTGCCCCTAATTTTTTGTGATTTGCAAAGCTTCCGTATTGATTTTCATTTATAAGGCTTTGAGGATGTTCTATCCTTACTCCTATACTAAATCCCTTCTGACTTATTTCCAGTCCCTTATCATAAAGCATATAGAAAGTATCTCTAGCACTGTGGCCTAATGCAAGCATTATATTATCGCTTTGTATAACTTCCTCGCCATTTACCTTAAGACCCGTTACTCTACTATCTTCTATTAGAAGGTCTGTGACCTTGCTATTGAATCTAACTTCTCCACCAAAGGAGATAATTGTATTTCTTATATTTTTAACAACATCTCGCAAGATGTCCGTTCCAATATGAGGTTTATTTATATAGAGAATCTCTTCAGGTGCTCCAGCTCGAACAAATTCTTCAAGAACCTTTCTGCATCTTGGGTCTTTAATCAGGGTAGTTAATTTGCCGTCGGAAAAAGTTCCAGCTCCACCTTCTCCAAATTGTACGTTGGATTCAGTATTTAATTTTCCCGTTTGCCAGAACAGATCAATATCCTTAGCCCTTTCATCAACTGACTTGCCTCTTTCTAGTATTATAGGTTTAAATCCCATCTGTGCCAAAACAAGCCCAGCAAAAAGACCTGCAGGACCTAATCCAACTACTATTGGTCTTGTGAATTCTTTTGGGGCTTTAAGCTCATAATCATATTTAAGAATTGGAGTCTTTATGATTCCTTTCTTGCCATGCTTTTTAAGTAAAGCTTCCTCATTATCAACCTCTATATCCACAGTATAAACAAAGTTGATGTCCTTCTTCTTTCTTGCATCTATGGATTTTTTAAATATCCTATAGCTTTTTATAATTTCTTCAGATATTTGAAACTTCTTTGATATTTCCCTTATTAAACTAGATTCATCCTGTTCTAGGGAAAGCTTAACCTCTGGTATTCTAATCATTTTCTCACCTATACTAATATTCTATATCCATAATAATATTGCATTTCTTTCCAATGCATTTTTCTTCAATGCTATCTTTTATGACTTTTTTGATTGTCTCTTCATTATCCTGCTTATTAAGCTTATTTCCATCTATTACAACATGAAATTCTATAGTCTCCAAATCTTCATTTTTTAATAGCTGAAAATCGTGCATTGATTTTACTGCAGGAACCTTATTTATTATCTTCTTGACCTCTTGTCTTAAACGATATCTCTCTTTAGGCTCTGGACCTAGGGGATCCATGTGTACTACAAGGGTTAAATCATATTTCTCACCGATTTCCCGTTCCATTTGGTCTATTATATCATGTATTTCGACTATATCAACATCTGCAGGAAACTCAACATCTATGGTAGCCATAGTTTTACCTGCACCATAGGTGTGTACTAACAAGTCATGGGCCCCTGTCATATTTTCATATGATAATACATCTTCATAAATGCTTTTTATAAGATCTCCGTCCGAAGCCTCTCCGATTAGTGGGCTGATAGTATCCCTAACAAGATTATAACCATTATACATTATAAGTAGAGAGACTATTACTCCAATAATCCCATCTATGGGAAGTGTAGTAACTTGACTTAGAAGTATTGATAGTACTACTACTGATGTTGTCAAGACATCACCAAAGGCATCCTGAGCTGTAGCCTTAAGACCAGATGAGTTTATCTTATTTCCTAAATCCTTATTAAATCTACTTAACCAAATTTTAGAGCCGATTGATAATATAAGTATTGAAAAGGAGTATATTTCAAACTTAACAGGTACCGGGTTTTTAATCCTTTCATATGAGGTTTGAATAAATTGAAATCCTACGAGGATTACCATAAATGCTACCATTAATGCTGATATGTACTCCAGCCTTCCATGGCCATATGGGTGTTCTTTGTCTGCTGGCTTAGAGGATAGTCTAAATCCTACAATAGTAATTATAGATGAGGCAGTATCAGATAGGTTGTTTATTCCATCTGCTATAACACTGACAGAAGATATAAAAACTCCTATAGATAGCTTAATGATGGATAATATTATGTTCGTTATTAGACCAACTGTACTTGCCAGGTAGCCTACCTTAATCCTGGTTTCCTTCTTTGTATAATCCGATTCCCCCTTAAGTGTCCTATTTAATAAATAATCAGTAATCATTATCAGTTACTCCTTTTTTTAATATCAGTATCATGCTACTTCTTAGCTCAAGTATATAATTATCATTATTACCCTTTTTAAATAAAATATCAACATAGAAGTTACTTTATACCTACTATGGATTTATTGATAGATAAAAAAATAGCCCCAGTAATCACGACTGGGGTTTTCATTATCTAGAAGTTGTAATTTCAAACTCAGGAGGAGTTTGAAGATGCTTTTTAACAGTACATAATTCCATAGAGTTAATAATAGCACCCTTGTATTTTTCAGGGAAGTCTTCAGGTAATTTTAAATCCATGTTTATTTTATTAATCAGCCCTGTACTATTGTTTTTCTCTAAATCCATAGAAATATTCATACCTTC
>CAZAJU010000094.1:0-1220 GCA_964485455.1 uncultured Tissierella sp. | reverse complement strand
TAATCAGCCCTGTACTATTGTTTTTCTCTAAATCCATAGAAATATTCATACCTTCTGTAGAAATCCCTTTGCTTTTACAAAAGGAAAGTGCGTATATTCCTGCACATGTAGCTATAGAACCTAGGAATAATTCAAAAGGTGATGGGGCACTACCTTCACCACCTGCTATTACAGGCTGATCTGTTTTTATAACTTGATCTCTTAATCTTGCATCAACTCTAAGCCCACCTGGAAACTCAACATTTAAATAAGACATAATTATCACACTCCAATAAAATTTTATCATATATTAAAGGGTATATACCCATTTCAAAAGTATATTCATCATAGGTTCATTATAACATAATACCCCCGGGGTGTATATAGGAACTTTTAAAAATCCTCATCTTTTTTTGATGAGGATTTTAATATATTTATGAGTTTGCTGCTTCTCCCATGAACATTGCGATGTCATCTTCAACATTTGAGATTGTTCCAATTCCAAATGTTTCTACTAATACCTTAGCTACATTTGGTGAAAGGAATGCTGGTAATGTTGGCCCTAAGTGAATATTCTTAACTCCTAAGGCTAATAGAGCTAATAATACTATTACGGCTTTTTGCTCATACCAAGCAATATTATATGCTATTGGAAGGTCATTGATATCGTTTAATTCAAATACTTCTTTAAGCTTTAATGCGATTAGTGCTAATGAATATGAATCATTACATTGTCCTGCATCTAGTACTCTAGGGATTCCGCCGATATCTCCAAGGTTTAGTTTATTGTATTTATATTTTGCACAGCCTGCTGTTAGGATTACAGTATCCTTTGGAAGTGCTGCTGCAAAGTCTGTATAGTAGTTTCTGTTCTTCATTCTTCCATCACAACCAGCCATTACAAAGAATTTCTTGATTGCTCCTGATTTAACTGCATCTACTACCTTGTCAGCTAAAGCAAATACTTGCTCGTGTGCAAATCCACCTATGATTTTACCTGTTTCGATTTCTGTTGGGGATGGTAATTTCTTTGCATGTGCAATAATCTCTGAGAAGTCCTTAGGTTGTCCATCTACTCTATCCCCTATATGCTTGAATCCTGGGTATCCTGATGCACCTGTTGTATAAACTCTGTCAGCATAGGATGCCAATGGAGGTACTATACAGTTAGTTGTAAATAGAATAGCTCCATTGAAGGATTCGAATTCTTCCTTTTGATTCCACCATGCATTTCCATAGTT
>CAZAJU010000093.1:0-7457 GCA_964485455.1 uncultured Tissierella sp. | reverse complement strand
GTTTATTAATTTCATAAGCTTTATTGGGTATAGTGGATCTGTTGCGTATCCTGCCCTCTTAAGCGCCCATGCTCCTTGCATATAGTCGTACATTACTCCTCTAAAACCTGTATATCTTTCACGATTTAGGAATTCCTTATGATCAGCCCAAGATTGATTTACATTATCATAGGCCCTAAATTCAGCGTCTACTCTATAAGTGATTCCATTATATACCTCCCAGGTATTGGAGATTACACTACCCTTAGGACCTGAGCCCTTTATTCCAAATAGATTATTTGATAAAACTCCTGTATATTTATCTACTGGAACCTTTTGTCCCCAGCCTGTTTCAAGAATAGCTTGAGCTGTTTGAAGGGCTGCACTCATTCCAGTACTTTGATAGGAATTCTTAGCTAATCCTGAAGCCAAGCCAATAAACTTGTCCTTGTCAATTACAGGCTGTGATTCATATATTTGACCAAGATATACCTTGAAGTCAATCTTATCGCTTATAAGCTTCTTGCCTTGATAACTTCCTTCTGCCTGTAGGCTCATATTTCCTACATCATCAGTGGCTGGTGTATAGGTTACTTCTTGAGTAGGAGGGACATTGGATGCAATAGCCTTCCTTGTACCTGTTTTAGTATTAGTTAAGAAGTAGCTGACACTATCTAAGTTTACATTGCTGTTTATCTTAAGCTTGGTTGGGCTTGTGACCACCTGTTTTGGCCCAATTCCTTCTAAAAACACCTTCGGACTTCCCTCTACATATACTCTGATAGGAGCACTTTCATATACTACTCCCCCTGTTACCACAACTCTGACCATTAATTCCTTAGTTCCCGTATCATTTGGTCCGGGAACCCATTTATATCCACCATAAGGTATCTTCCCTATCGTTGACACTATGCCAGTATTTACATCCTTCATTAAAAATTCAGTCTCTGTTACACCTTCAAAGTTTCGCTTTGCTATTAGATTTACTGCATTGTTGATAGTTTGTCCTTCAGTTACTCCTCCAAGGCCTATAGTTCTGGTCATAGCTACCTCTACATTTATGGAATCACCTAGATATGGATTGTTGTTGGTATCATAGGCTATAACCTTTATGGAATGACTTCCATTTTGGATAACATCAGGTGACCATGTAAATGTACCAAGAGGGTCTTTTTCTTCAGTTAAGGTTGTTTTCCCTGTGCTTAGGTTTGTTATTTCATATTTAACGTAAGCCGGGAAGAAATTCATCTCTGTTCCAATAGCAGTACTTCCAGTTATAACCTGTCCATTATTTATACCTTTTAAATTAATAACAGGACTAATATTAATATTTACAGGAATTGCATCTGCTCCAAGGAATTTGCCATTTCTATCATAAACCGCTCCAACTAAGATCTTATTTCCATTGTCCTCGATTCTAGGTAAGAAGCTATGGATTCCATTTATCTCAGACCCTCTAGCAACTATAAATCCCTTGCCTGTAGAAGGGTCTAGTAGCAGGAATCTTACCTCATTACCAGAAACTGTATAGGTGTCCGATGTTCCAAGCTGTAAATTAGTCTTTCCAGTTATAATACCTCCTGGAATTTGAGATAAGATCTTCATATCAAAGAACATGGTTTGTTCTGCACTTCGGCTTGAATCCACCAATACAGTTCTTGTAGCATTATCCCAATCAACGGAGATTCCAAGGGCGTTACTTACCAACCTTAGAGGCACATATGTCCGGTCGTTAAATATCTTCGGTGCTACATCACTTACATCATAGTCTCCACCGTTATCGTAACTAACCAGATTGCTACCTATTCTTAAAAGCACAGTATCGCTGCCCTTTTGTACAAATACACTTCTTTCATCGTTGTTCCAAGTAACCGTAGCCCCCAGTTCCTCGGAAATAAATCTTATAGGAACAAGGGTCCTGTCATTTTCTATTATAGGACTGGATAATTCAGTTATGTCCTTGCCATCAACTACCAGGCTTATATTATTGGCAGCTATAACATTAAAAGGTGAACTACTTAATACAAGCATAGCAGCCGTAAGGCTAAGGATCCTTTTCTTTATATTTAATCTCATGAGAATTTCCTCCTTTGTAACCCATTGCTTATTCCCCCCCTTATTGAGGGTCATATATAGCATCTTTCCTCTATTGTATCATATTTTATAAGCCTACCATGTTACAATGTGATTACAGAAACAATTACTCGTTTGCCTTCAAGGAATCCACCATCTTTATATTAACCAGTTTCTTTTTCATAAAAATATTTACTAGCATAGAAAACAAAATGGTTATTACTCCTGATATCATGTAGCTAAATGGTTTTACATTTCTTCCAAACATAAACTCTGGATTCTCAACTGTTGCTATAACAAAGGTGTGTAATGCCATCCCAAGAACCATGCCTACCAAAATTCCCAAAAACGTTAGAATCCTAGTCTCTCTAAATATATAGGTTGAAACCTCCTCCTCATAATATCCGAGAACCTTTAATGTTGCCAGTTCTTTATTTCTCTCATTTATATTTATATTAGTCAGGTTATATAGAACTATAAAAGCCAAGGCCCCTGAAGATACTATAATAAATACGACTATATAATCGATTGCTGCCAGTAGATTGTCAAAGGTGGACTTAGTATGGGATACGAAACTAGAATTTAGAACCTTTTCATTGGATAAAACCCTTTCAGCTATAGAATCTGAGGAGTTGTCACCTATAGGCTTAGCAAGTAAAAAGTTCTCATCTTCAGCTATATTAAAACTATCAACATAGGTATCCTTATCCATATATACATAATTTCCTGCATAGTTTTCGGTGATTCCACTTACGGTAAACTCTGCTTCTTTATCATCAAAGTTAATAAAAGTAAATGTATCTCCAATACTTAAATCCAATACCTCACTAAGCTTTTCTGTTATTAATACTGAATCCTTATTAACTATTAACTTTTCCTTGGTTTCCCTATCTCTGAATTCTATAAACTCTCCTAGCTCTTCTAAATCCGAAGCTCTTAAGGTAGCTTCCAGTTTTTCCTCCCCAAAGCTTACCTCACCCTTATCGGAATAGATAGCTATTGAATTTTCAATAAGACCTTTATCTCCCAGCATATTATTAAGGTCTTGATCCACTTTCCACCCATCATCTACTTCTATTTCAAGCTCATATTTATATATTTCAGCAAACTGAGTATTAGCAAGCTGTCCAATGGAATCACGAAGGCCAAATCCAGTTACTAAAAGAGCTGTACATCCTGAAATTCCAATGATGGTCATAAAGAAGTGCTTCTTGTATCGGAAAAGATTTCTTGCAGTAGCCTTGTGATTAAAGCTCATTCTTGACCAGATAAATCCAACTCTTTCCAACATTATTCTCTTGCCTGATTTTGGAGCCCTTGGAAGCATAAGTGTTGCCGGTTTTTCTTTTAAGGCATCATAGCATGCATAAAAAGTTGCACCTAATGTACTTAAAATAGCCGCTCCCGATGAAATAAGCCCTATTTTAGTATTGTAAGCTGCTATAAAATCAGGAAGATGGAAGAGGACTCCATATGCATTCCAAATAATATAAGGAATGACCTTAAATCCAACGAAAAGACCTGCAAAACTTCCCAAAATGGATGCCAGAGAACAATAGACTATATATTTACCTGTTATAGCTAGCTTTGAATATCCCAAGGCCTTTAAAGTTCCAATTTGAGTCCTTTCCTCCTCTACCATTCTTGTCATGGTAGTAAGGGTTACAAGGGCTGCAATCAAATAGAAGAATATTGGAAATACCTTTGCAACTGCATCTACCTTTTCAGCATTTAGCTCGAAGCTTACGAAGCTTGTATTTGAATTTCGGTCTAAGACATACCATTTAGGGACTTCTAGCTTATTAATCTCTTCCTGGGCATCTATGAGCTCAGCATAGGCTTCTGCCAATTCCTCCTCAGCTTCTATTTTTCCTTCAAGATATTCTTTTTCACCATCTTTTAGCTCAGATAATCCTTCGTTATAATCCTTTTGCCCCTGAGCTATGTCTTTTTCTCCATCTTTTATTTCCCTATTTGCCTTTGCAACCTCTTCATCAAGGGTCTTTTGGGCATCTTCTAATTCCTTGACTCCATCCCAATATTTAACCCAACCATCCTCTATTTCCTTCTTGCCATCATAGTATTCTAAAAACCCATCATCCAGCTTTTTCTTAGCATCTTGAAGCTCTATTCTAGCTTCTTCAAGCTCTCTCCAGCCATCTTGAAGCTTGGTTCTATTTTCCTCTAACTCGACCTTTGCTTCAGCAAGTTCCTCTTCGCCTTCTTCTATTTCTTTTTTTGCTTTTCTTATTTCTACTCTTCCATCATAGTACTGATCCCAGCCATAAGCTATTTCAGATTCTGCCTGTTGAAGCTTTTTCTCTCCATCCATTATTTGAGTCCAACTATTTAAGAGGGTTGAAGAGGATGGTATTTGGTCCTTTTGGGTCTTAAGCTCAGCTAACTTACTTTCTAAAATATCCTTTTCGCCATTTAAATCCATTATTTGAGCCTGTAATTCTTTTATTTGATCTTCTTTTCCGCTTATTTCTACTTGTATATTCTGCTTATCCACTTCATCTACTGTTTTTTCGAGTTCGGATTTTAGTGTATCAATTTCTGCTGTTAATCTATCAATTTCTGATTTGTTCTGAGCTAAACTAGAATTGATTACCTGTATCTTACCATTAATTTCTGCAATTCCTCCATCTAGTTTCTGGTTAGCACCATCTATATAAGTTATAAGAGAAGTCTTTGCTGAAGGATTTATATTTATATCGTTAAATAGAGCTAATCCAGAACTATATCCTAAATCCTTTGCAATTGGGTCAACGCTACTGGTAAAATAAGTTTTATTTGCATTTAATTCATTCCAGCCACGAGCTATTTCTTCTTCTCCAGCTTCAAGCTCTTCTCTTGCTTGATCTAGCTCCCTTTCTCCTCGGCGAATTTCTTTTTTTCCATCTTCAAGTTCTTCTACTCCATCTAGATACTTCTTTTCTCCATCGTCAAATTCCCTTTGTCCATCCTTTAGCTCCTTTTCTGCTTCTAAAAAATCGAGATATCCCTCTTGATACTTCCTTTGTCCATCTTGAAGTTCAATCCAAGCATCAGCAAGCTCCTTTTCCCCATCCTCTAGTTCTATAAGGGCATCAGCTAGTTCTACTTTTCCATCTTCTATTTCTTTATTGGCATCATCAACCTCCTGCTTTAAGGTGAGCTTTGCCTCCTCAAGCTTCTTCTTACCATCATTTAGCTCTTTAAGCCCATCAGCTAATTCTCTTCTGCCATCCTCTAGTTTCTTATATGCATCCTTAAGCTCTGTTTCTGCCTCAAGCTTTCCATCATTATACTCAACCCAGCCATCAGCTAGCTTTTCTTCTGCTTCTCTGAGTACATCATTATATCTAATAATGGATCTTTCTTTACTAATCCTTTCAATATCCTTTACTATATCCTTAATCATATATTCATATTGGGAGGAGAAGGAATCCAATTCCAGCGCATTCTTTACGGTAATATAAAAGTCCGTATATATACCTAGATTATAGGAATCCTCATCTACGTAGATTATTCCGCCTAATCTGCCATTTCCGATATTACTTATCTCTCTTTCCATGGAAAAGTGAAAGGAATTGCCCACTATTCCCACAATTGTGTATTCCATGACCCCATAGGTATCATCAATTTCATCAAAATCTTCATTTTCACTGGAAATCCTTATTTTATCCCCTATATCAAAATCTGATAGGAAAGAACCTCCACGCTCTGCAAGGGCTTCGTTCTTATTTTGTGGCATCCTACCCTCTAAAAGCTTAAGCTTATTGATATTTGCTTGTTTTCCATTTATAAGGGGTAGACCATAGATTCTGGTGGTTATTATCTCACTATCTTCGGTCTCCATTAGAGCATCAGTAACAAAGGCAGGCATAAGCTCTTTTACATACTCCTTGGATCTGATTAACTCTAAATCATCCTTAGTTAAACCCATAGTTGATTTTATAAATATATCAGCCATATTATTTTTGTCATAATATTCATCTACAGATAGATTCATATCAGGTGTAGTAACTAATAGGCCTGATAAAAATCCTACACCTAAGGCAACTATTCCAAATATGGCAGCAAATCTTCCAAAGCTACCCTTAATCTCATTAAATATTACCTTTAAATAGGTCTTATGCACTACCACTCAATCCTTTCTACAGGAAGTGGATTAGGATTTGTAGTCATTGAATATACTTTCCCATTCTTAATTTGAATCACCCTATCAGCCATTTGAGCTATGGCTAAGTTGTGGGTTATTACTATTACGGTCTTTCCCATTTTTCTACAGCTTTCCTGTAGGAGTCTTAAGATATTTTTACCAGTAGCATAGTCCAAGGCCCCTGTAGGTTCATCACATAGAAGTATCTTAGGATTCTTAGCCAATGCCCTTGCAATAGAAACCCTCTGCTGCTCCCCACCAGAAAGCTGGGCAGGAAAATTATACATTCTCTCTCCTAAATCAACCTGTTTAAGCACTTCTTTAGGGTCTAATGGCTCTCTACATATTTCCGATGCCAATTCAACATTTTCAAGGGCTGTAAGGTTTTGAACCAAATTATAGAACTGAAATACAAAACCTACATCATGTCTTCTATATTCTGTAAGTTGTCTTTCATTTAAGGAACTAACCTCCATACCATCCAGAAAAATATGGCCACTATCTGATGAGTCCATTCCACCCAACATATTTAATACAGTAGTTTTTCCAGCTCCACTGGGACCTACTATTACACAAAACTCTCCTTTTTCTATATTGAAGGAAATATTATCCGCAGCTGCTATTTTATGCTGTCCCATTTGATAATACTTGCATACATTCTCTAATAAAACAAAGCTTTTCATAGTTATTCCCCTTGACTTTCTATGCTTTCCATTTTCCTAACGGCTAGATTTATGATTCTAATTAAATCCCTAGTATTTTCTTCTCCCACTGCATCAATAAAGAAGTGAAAATACTCTGTAGCATTACCTTCTTTTTCATTAATCAGGCTCAATCCTTTATCAGTAATTTTAACCGTCATACGCCTTCTATCTTTTTCATCTTGCTGGGTTTCCACATAGCCCTTCTTCTTAAGAGTATTTAAAACCGTAGTTACCCTTGGACGGCTCATATGTAATTTTTCACTTAGGGTGGATGGATTTATTTCTTCTTGTAGGTTTTGAGACATATAGTGAAGTAAATAAAGCTCCCCTTGAAGAAACTCCGTTAAGTGGGTAAAACCCTCCATATAATAGACTTTTTCAAGGGATGATATCAATTCAGTCAATAAATTAGTTTTATCCATATTTCCTCCATTGATTAACACTATTAATAATTAATACTATTAATTATACTACAATAACACACATATTACAATTTTTCAAATCGAGTAGGAGGTAATTAATTAATTTAATTACCGACCTCTCACACCACCGTA
>CAZAJU010000092.1:4852-7622 GCA_964485455.1 uncultured Tissierella sp. | reverse complement strand
GAGGTACTTGTACACGTTGCGGAGCAACGATCGTAAAAGAAATTGAAAGATATGGAATTCCAATAGTTCATATGGCAACTATCACTACAATTTCAGAGTCAGTAGGAGCTAACAGAATAGTTCCAACTATAGCTATCCCTTATCCAGTTGGAAACCCTAATATGGATGCACAAGATGAGTATAACCTAAGAAAAGATATGGTTGCTAGAGCACTAAAAGGATTAGCAACAGAAATTGAAGAAACAACTCAATTCTAACAACTAAATAAATAGAGTATAGTTCTAATAGAAATTTTAGAGGCTGAATCTATAGTTGCATCTATAGATTCAGCTTTATAAAAATCTCTAATTATTGGTAAACTTTTATCCTAAAATGACAACAAATTAACAATATTTGTAAAACAATCCAAACTTATAATAGGAAAGGGAAGGATAATATGGAAAAGTCTAATAATAAGGTCAATATAGGTAGAGTAATAATAATGGGTGGTGCTTTCATAGGTTTATTGATCGGTTCCGGATTCACCACTGGGCAAGAAATCATGCAATACTTTGTTTCTTTCGGTACAGGCGGATATTTAGCAATAGTTATGATGTTTCTATTATTCTGTTATGTTGGAGCTAGCTTTGTAGCAGTTGGATACGAGCAAAAGTTTGAAGAACCAAAAAATATTTATAAGTATTACTGCGGAAAATATTTAGGTTCATTCTTTGATTACTTTTCAGTAGTATTCCTATTCATGTCATTCTGGGTAATGGTATCAGGTGCTGGAGCAGTATTTAATCAGTCCTTTGGTATACCGAACTGGATGGGTGGAGCAATAATGGGTGGAGTTACTATTATTACATTGTTCTTCGGTTTCAACAAATTGGTTGATATTATAGGTTCAATCGGACCAGTAGTTTCCATTTTAGCTATTTTACTTGGTATTGCAGGTATTGGAATGAACCCTGGTGGACTTTCAACTTTTTCAGCTGAGGTACCAGCATTGGTTGAAAGCGGAAAAATTTTACAAGCAGGCGATAACTGGTTTATGGCAACTATATCTTATGTAGGATTCTGTATGATGTGGCTTGCAGTATTTATGACTCAAATGGGAACAACTGCAAATAGCAAAAAAGAAGGTATTGCTGGTGCAATATTCGGCTCATCATTATTCTCATTAGCTGTATTATTATTAATGCTTGGTTTATCATCAAACTTACAAGATGTTGCAGGTGCACAAATTCCATCATTAATCTTGGCAACTAAGGTGGCTCCTGCATTAGCAACTATCTATACTATAATAGTTTTCACAGAGATATACACTACAGCAGGTCCTTTACTTTGGACGCCTGTAAAGCGTATTGCTCCTGATGAGAAGAGCGGTAAGTACCGTTTGGCAATAGTAGTTCTTGGAGTAATCGGAGTAGTTGTTGGTCTTAAAGTACCTTTTGATAAATTAATAAACGTTATTTATGTAATCAATGGTTATGTTGGATTCATATTGTTCTTTATGATGGTAATTACAGACGTAAGAACACGTATACTTAAGAACTACACACCTCAAATAGTATTGGATTTAGCAAAAGAAAAGAAATAGGAAGTTCATAAAACTCGATGAAATTTAAAATTTCATAAATTAAGTAATACCTCTTATATTACATGTGTTTTACTAGCTCTATGTATAGGATCTGGGAAAATCTACTACATAGGTTAGGAGTATTGAAAACCTAAAAATAACTTACATGGGAGTTATAATATTTAGGATGTGATTATCAAATACATGTATTTTACCTAACTAAAAAAGGTTTTGGGAAAATCTGTTATGTTGTTAGGAAAGAAAACCCTGAAAATTACTAAGGCCCTTTAGCCTTAGTTGTTTTCAGGGTTTTTCTCTGCTTTAATATACTATAAATTGGATGCTAAAAGTGGTATAATTAGGCGTAGAAGTCCCTCATAGAATTTATTAAAATGCAATAAACGGAATTGAAAAAAGAGGTGTTATAATGATTTTACTTAACATAGAAAACTTGTCTAAATCCTATACGGAAAAAACCTTGATTAAGAATGTATCCTTTGGGATTATGGATAATGATAAACTTGGTCTTATTGGAATAAACGGTACTGGAAAGACTACCCTTCTTAAGCTAATAGCAGGTGCTGAGGAGCCAGATGAAGGAAGAATAATCAGAACTAAAGATATAAATGTTGAATACCTTTCGCAAAATCCTTATTTTCAAAAGGATATTACAGTAATAAAGCAAGTGTTTAAAGGGAATTCGAATAACTTAAAGGTTGTAAGGGATTATGAAGCTGCAATCTCCAATCCGAATACAAAAAAGGATGAAATCATTAGACTAACTCAGCTTATGGACAGTGTAGACGGCTGGGAACTTGAAGCAGAGGCAAAGAACATCCTCACAAGGCTTGGTATTACTGAATTTGATGCCTTAGTAAGCGATTTATCTGGAGGTCAGAAAAAAAGAGTAGCACTTGCTTCGGCACTAATAAATCCATCTGACCTTTTGATACTCGATGAACCTACAAACCACTTAGATAATGAAACTATAGACTGGTTAGAGGAGTATCTATCAAAGAGAAAGGGAGCACTATTAATGATTACTCATGATAGGTATTTCCTTGATAGGGTTGTAAATGGAATTGTCGAGTTAGACGGAGGAAACATATACTCATATAAGGGAAATTATAGCTATTTCTTAGAGAAAAAATCTGAAAGAGAAGAAAACTTGATCTCCACTGAATTGAAGAGGAAAAATCTATATAGAAG
>CAZAJU010000092.1:0-4752 GCA_964485455.1 uncultured Tissierella sp. | reverse complement strand
AGGCTAGGTGTCTTTTCACAGGAAACAACTCATCTTGATGATAACCAAAGAGTAATAGATTATATTAAAGATGGAGGAGAATTCATTACAACAGCTGAGGGAATAAAGATATCTGCATCCCAGATGTTAGAACGATTTTTATTTCCACCAGATGTACAGTGGACCCCTATTGGTAAATTATCAGGAGGAGAAAAAAGAAGGCTACATCTATTAAGAACCCTTATGGAATCCCCAAATGTACTCCTATTAGATGAACCTACAAATGATCTGGATATTCAAACTCTTACCATACTTGAAGAATATATAGAGGAATTTCAAGGTGCAGTAATTATCATATCCCATGATAGATATCTTTTGGATAAAATAGTTGAAAAGGTATTCGTCTTTGAAGGAAATGGGGAGGTAAAAGGTTACACAGGAAACTACTCCTATTTCAAAGAGCAAACCAAAGAGGTTGAACATAAGGAGAAGGTACAGAAGGAAAGAATAAAGGGAGCTACACAGAAATTAAAATTTTCTTACAATGAGCAACGAGAATGGGAAACAATAGATGAGGATTTAGCAAAGCTAGAAGAGGAAATTCTATATTTAGAGCAAGAAATGGAAAAAGCATCGAGCCAATATACGAAGCTACAAGAATTAATGAATAAGAAAGAAGAAATAGAATCAAAATTCGAGGAGAAGATGGAAAGATGGATGTATCTTTCTGAACTAGAAGATAAAATAAAGAATCAGTAAAAAATAAAATTTAACTATGAACAATTAAGAGAGTTAAGAGGGAAGAAGGAAGAGATAAATGAAAAGACTAGTTTTGGCTGAAAAACCCTCTGTTGGGAGAGACATAGCCAGAGTTCTTGGCTGTAATAAGAAAGGTAACGGCTTTTTAGAAGGGGATAAATATATAGTAACATGGGCCCTTGGCCATTTAGTTACCTTAGCTGACCCTGAAGAATATAGCGAAAAATATAAAACATGGAGTATGGAGGATCTTCCCATGCTGCCTGATGAAATGAAGTTGGTAATTATTAGACAAACTGGTAAACAGTATAATTCAGTAAAATCACAACTTCATCGTAAAGAGGTAAATGAAATAATCATTGCTACAGATGCAGGTCGTGAAGGGGAGCTGGTTGCAAGGTGGATCATCCAAAAGGCAAATGTAAAGAAGCCAATTAAACGACTTTGGATTTCCTCAGTGACGGACAAGGCTATAAAGGATGGTTTTAATAACCTAAAGGATGGAAAGACATATGAAAATCTCTATGAGGCAGCTCAAGGAAGAGCTGAAGCAGACTGGGTAGTTGGAATCAATGCCACTAGGGCATTAACAGTTAAGTACAATGCCCAACTTTCCTGTGGTAGAGTACAAACACCTACATTAGTCTTAATTGCACAAAGAGAAGAAGAAATTAAGAACTTCAAACCAAGAGATTATTATGGAATAGTTGCAGCAACGGATGAGATTAATCTTACTTGGCAATACGGAAAGAATAATGAGACAAGAACCTTCGACAAATTCTATGTTGAAAATATTATATTATCTGTAAGGAATAAAACCTGTAATGTTGTAGATGTAGAAAAGAGTCTCAAAAAGACATACTCACCTAGACTCTATGATTTAACGGAGCTTCAAAGAGATGCTAATAAACTCTTTGGATACTCGGCTAAGGAAACCCTATCCATTATGCAAAGGCTATATGAAAACTATAAGGTCTTGACTTATCCAAGAACGGATTCAAGATACTTGACAGATGATATAGTTCCCACTTTAAAGGATAGATTACAGGCAATTAATACAGGCTCATATTCAAAATATGCTTCTCAATTATTGAAAGGTGAAATTAAAGCTAATAATCAATTTGTAGATAATTCAAAGGTAACAGATCACCATGCTATAATTCCTACGGAAGAAAGGGTAATGTTATCAGAACTTAGCAACAACGAGAGAAAGATATTTGATCTTGTTGTAAAAAGATTCTTATCAGTATTATATCCACCTTTTGAATATGAACAGACAACCATTAAGGCTAAAATAGGTGATGAAAGCTTTATTGCTAAGGGTAAAAGAGTTGTAAAGGAAGGATATAG
Organism: uncultured Tissierella sp.; assembly: GCA_964485455.1. Classification (GTDB taxonomy): domain Bacteria; phylum Bacillota; class Clostridia; order Tissierellales; family Tissierellaceae; genus Tissierella_B. The sequence continues at coordinate 2,664 of CAZAJU010000092.1, read as the reverse complement.
AGAAATCTATACTCAGGATGATGAAGATGAAAATCAGGATGGAATAAAAGAACAAAAGTTGCCTTTGATAAATAAAGGAGATGTGTTAAATATAATCTCTATAAAAGAGACTAAGGGCAAGACTACACCTCCACCATATTTTAATGAGGGAACTCTTCTATCAGCAATGGAAAATCCATCAAAATATATGGAGAATAACAACAGCGAACTATCTAAGATTCTTAAGGAAACAGGTGGAATAGGAACAGTTGCTACTAGGGCGGATATTATCGAAAAGTTATTTAAGACCTTTCTAATTGAAAGTAAAGGAAAAGATATTATAATAACTGGAAAGGGAAAACAGTTGTTGGATTTAGTTCCTAAGGATTTAAAGTCTCCATATATGACAGCAGAAATGGAGAAAAAATTGGAGTTGATTTCTCAAGGAAAACTAAGCCGTAAATCCTTTATAAATGAAACCAAGGAATATACAAAGGATATCATCCGTGAGATAAAGTCTATGGAAGATACCTTTAAACATGATAATTTAACCAGGACAAAGTGCCCTGTATGCGGAAAGTTTATGTTGGAAGTAAAAGGTAAGAAAGGCAAGATTCTTGTATGCCAAGATAGAGAGTGTGGCTACAGAAAGAGCATCTCAAAAATAACCAATGCAAGATGTCCAAATTGCCATAAAAAATTGGAGCTTAAAGGAGAAGGTGAGGGGCAGATATTCGTATGCGCCTGTGGTTATAGAGAAAAGCTTTCTTCCTTTGAAGAAAGAAGAAAAAATGAAAAGAATAAGTTGGACAAGAAGGAAGTAGCCAAGTTTATGAAGAGTCAAGAGAAGGAAGATGAGACTTTAAATACAGGACTTGCGGATGCTTTATCAAAGTTGAAGTTTTAGGGAATGGTACTGAACAAATAACACAGGGGGCGTGGATATGTCTACTATAACTAGTTTTAATCTTGAAGATATAAATAAGGATAATAAGATTTTCAATTCTCTAAGAACGACTATAGAGACCAATTTTTATGGCAATAATGTGGTCTATGTAAACTCAATTAGTGAAGCATATAAACTAGCTCATGATTCACCAGGGACTATTATTACTGATATGCCTGTTTATAGACCTGAAGAAATAGGGCTTTCAAGAGATGCTAAGGTTTTAGTATTTAATGATGGAGCAACAACTGGTAGATTTGCTGGAGCTAGAGTAATAGTAGGGGACCCCAATGTTGATATAAATGAATACTCCGGAATAGCAAGAGAAGCAGTTTATCAATCTAGATATAAGAAATTATATCATGCTCAATGTGTAATAGGATTACATGAAGACTTTATGATCAGAGCACATCTTTTGATACCTGAAGGACATGAAAATATTATGTACTCCTGGCTCTTAAACTTTCAGTTCCTTACTCAACATATAATGAAGCAGTACAAGAATTCTAAGGCTTATCATGAAGGAGATTTATATGTATTTTCAGACCCTGATTACACACCAAAATCCAACCCTGATGGCCTTGCCTTATTTGATCCTGAGCATAATTGTGCTCTTCTACTAGGTATGAGATATTTTGGAGAACATAAAAAAGGAACATTGACACTAGGCTGGGGAGTTGCAAATAGAAATGGATATTGCGCATGCCATGGTGGGATGAAAAGATACAATTTCAATGATGGTAGTAGATATACCATAGGTGTATTTGGTTTATCTGGCTCTGGAAAATCCACCTTAACACATGCAAAACATGATGGAAAATTTGACATAACTATACTACATGATGATGCATATATAATATCAACTTTTGATGGCTCATCAGTTGCATTGGAGCCTGCTTATTTCGATAAGACTCAGGATTATCCAATAACGGATCCTGCAAATAAATACCTACTAACAGTGCAAAACTGTGGGGTGACGATTGATGAAGATGGACACAAGGTTATTGTAGCTGAGGATATTAGAAATGGAAATGGAAGAGCTGTTAAATCAAGACTATGGGCTGAAAATAGAGTTGACAAAATCGATGAGCCTGTAGAAGCAATAGCTTGGCTAATGAAGGATGCAACTCTACCTCCTATAATAAAGCTCAACGACCCTGTATTGGCAGCTGTAATGGGGGCAACACTTGCAACAAAGCGTTCCACTGCTGAAAAGCTAGCTAAGAACGTTGATATGAATGCATTAGTAATTGAACCATATGCAAACCCTTTTAGAACATATCCTTTAGTAAATGACTACTTAAAGTTTAAAGAACTTTTTGAGGTGAGAAAAGTAGAATGCTATATTATAAATACAGGTCATTTCTTAGACAAGAAAATACCTAAGGAAGTTACCCTACAGCTACTTGAGGAAATTGCAACAAAGAAAGCCAATTTTATAAAACTTGGAGAATTTGAAGATATTGAGTACATGGATATAGAAGGATTTAATCCAGTATTTAACAAAGAATACCTTGAGATGTGGCAGAACAGTATTAATTATAGAAAAGAATTTTTAGTGAATATGAATACCTTTAAAGGCGGAAAGGATAAGCTACCTGATGAAGCGCTTGCTTCCTTAGAAAAACTTGAAGAGGAGCTTAAGTTGTAAATATAGTCGTAAAAACCTATGAGATAAAATCTTGGTATATCCAGGATTTTTTTTTAAAGAAATAGGATAGAATTAAGCATTTATTCCA
>CAZAJU010000091.1:0-7638 GCA_964485455.1 uncultured Tissierella sp. | reverse complement strand
CTAATAAAATTGGTTCCCAACCAATAATTACTAACTTTGTTAACCAAGATATTAATGTGGACAGGGGGACAGGAACTTTGTCCACTCACCTGTCATAATTTGCTTATTAAACTTTTTGATATACCAGTCAGCCTTGACAATTGTCTTGCTGATACTCCATTAATTCCCTTAAGTTCCTTAAGAATTTCATTTCTTTTATCTCTATTAAATTGCTGTAGTTCATTTGTATTAGTAACTCCAAATTCATACAACTTTTCCCTTACCTCAGCATCTGTTAATCTAATAAATTCATCATACTCTATGCAATTATCATCATTATCTTCATTCATATATTTAACAAATAACTTAAGTGCCCTAGATTTTTCCGAAGCAAATAAATTTAGACATAAATCAGTTTCAACAATTGTAGGTTCTTTTAGGTATTCATTATAACTAGTCCATTCATAATCAGCTACATTTTTACATAAGTTGGCCTTTACAGGATTTTGGTGTATATACCTTAAAACGGTTCTCACGTAATTATCCCCTTCAACAACCTCACTCTTGAACCTTTCCTGAAATAAATGACCACACCGTTCATACCTTTTGTTGTACCAGAATACATAACTTGAACTTATCCTTTTTATAGCTGTTGATATATCATCCTCTAATTCCTGCATTAATAGATGCACATGATTATCCATTAAGCAATAACCGCAAAGACTAAATTTGCTTGCATCTGAGTAATTCTTTAACGTTGATAGAAACCTGTATTTATCATCATCTCTTTCAAAAATGGTCTGACGATTACTTCCCCTAAGCATGATATGGTATAAGCCACTTAAACTTTTTCGCCTTGCCTTCCTAGGCATTTCTTATCACCTCATATTGTTTTTCTGGGACAGGAACTTTTTTTGATTTGGACAAAATTCCTGTCCCCATGTCCAAAAATAAATGTGGGTGAAATTTGAAAATTGTGGTATATATAGATTACCAATTAAATATAATCCTGGGCAAAATTATCGAAAGATAATGACGCAAAGCTTGAAATCTAAAGTTAGGAGGGAAGAGTATGAAAACGCGTAATAGGTTACTAGCTATACTAGTTTCACTGGCAGTAATCTTTAGTAGTATTTCTTTTAGTTCTATGGCATTTGGAGAGGAGAAAGCAATTGGAGAGGAATTTACTTTAGAAACAACAACTATAGATGATGGTAAGCAGTTAGAGGATGAAGCTGATGAGCCTACAGAGCAAGAAAATCCCGGTGAGCCGGGTGAAGAAGAATTAGGTGAAGACGAAGAACTTGTTGAAGAAGCAGAAGAATCTGACGATAAAGATCCAGCAGCTGAGCCTGATGAAGATAAAAAGGAAGAGGAACTTGAAGAGCCTGCTGAATCTAATGAAGGTGAAGAACAAGAAGATTCCGTTGTAGGAGAAACTCCTGCAGATTCAGACGATGGCGAAGAGACAGAAGAACCTAGTCAAGGAGAAGTACCAGTTGGCCCTGAAGATGGTCAAGGGACAGAAGGAGCTGTTGATCCTGAAGAAGGTCAAGAGGCTGAAGAAGAAGAAGAAGAAGGACCTACTGCTGAACCTGATGAAGGTCAAGAGTCAGAAGGAACTGGTCAGATAGAAGAGCCAATAGTTCCTGATATAATAGAAGCACCATTACAATCGGAAGAACTTCCAATGGTAATGTTCTTAGAAGAATTTGGTATCATGGCATTAGACGAAAATGGTCATGAATATACTGATTACTCAGGAAATGATTCGTTCCCAAACAAGGTAGATATCAATGATAATGGCCAACCTAAAGAAAAAACATTCTACTTTGATAAAGACGGAAATAGCACCAATGATACTAACTCTATCTATTGGGTAAGATTTGAAATTTATGATGGCGGAAAATATCTAATGTTTGAAGCTAATAATCTAGAAATAGATTTATTATCAGTTAAGGGTGGCCCTAATTATAGAGTTTACGATAATGTAGGATCTAACGGTTATGGTTTTAGATCACCACTTAATAAGCCAGGAAACATCCCAGGAATATCACATTATTCATTTACCTTTACAATTATTCCACCAGAAGTTGAGGTAATCAAGGGCTCAATATCTATCACGAAATATCTATACGATTTAGAAGATGAACTAATTACAAACGATGAAACAGAATTCACAATAGTTCTTTATAAATATGTAGACAATAAATGGGTCAAAGAAGATGAACTAATAATCAAAGCAGGTGAAACCAAATACTTTAATGATTTACCAGCAGGTAAATATAAGGTAATGGAGGAAGATATTCCTAATGGTTATAAAATTCGTTTTGGTAATGGCCAGGAAGTAACAATTGCTACTAATGTTCAGACATCACACTTAGACTTTGAAAACGAGAAGCTTCCACCACCTCCAACTGGAATGGGCAGGCTAAAAGTTCACAAACGTATAAAGACTCCAAAAGGCAATATAAATGCAAGCCTAGGTGATAACACATTCACAGTAGAATTAAGAGGTCCTCTACCTGTAGATAATGATCTATATGAAGTTAGGGAATTGACTATCAATACAACTGATGGTAAAGGAGACCATGTTACCTTTGTAGATCTTCCATTTGGAAGCTATAACCTAGTAGAAACTGAAGTTAATGGGATGCCAATCTCCTCAGATAGCTATTATCTAGCTACATCTGGAAATCAAAATCATGATGTAGTTGAAAATCCAATAGATATTAATGCTCAGGCTTTGGATAACAATGGCATGATGAATATTTGGCTAATAAACCAAGAAGAAGCTCCATGGGAAGGAACAATTAGAATTAAAAAATCCTTAGAAGCTAAAATAAAACCCCCAGATTCACGCTTAGCTGGATTTGAATTCGAACTATGGAAAGATGGCAAAAAGGTAGCAGGTCCAGTAGCAACTAATGATTATGGAGAAGTAGACTTTAATGAATTAACTCCAGGAATCTATGAAGTAAAAGAACTTCTTAAGGATGGATTTACACCTAACTTCCCAGATGGGGAATTCATTGAAATTGGTCCAGATGTTCCTAATGAAAATGACAATGTATATGAAGTTAGAGTTGTAAATGTTAAAGAATGGAATAAGGGCAAGATTATTATAACTAAGATTAAACTAGGTCTACCACAAGGAAGATTTAATATTAGACCTATAGAAAATCCTAAAGATATAGTATTTACCTTAGAAGGTGAAAACCTAGAAGAACCATTAGAAGCTACAACAAATGGTCTTGGTCTAGCAGTCTTTGATGACCTTCCTGAAGGAACTTATATCCTTAAAGAAGTTGTTCCAGAAGGCTATGAAAGTTCACTTCCAGAGGAAGGGTTAGAAGTAGTTATCAATAAGAATAAACTAAAGGGTATAGTACCAGTTGTAGTTAAAAACCTTAGAATCCCAGAATGGAAGGGCAAACTATTAATCCAAAAGGCAATTAGAAGTGGAGAAGTAATGCCAATGGCATTGCCTGACTTAAGTGGATTCGAATTTGAACTTTGGTTAGGTGATGAAAAGGTAGCTGGACCTTCATTAACAGATGATGAAGGTAAAGTAGTATTCATGAACTTAGATTCAGGAACCTACACAATTAAAGAAACTGATAGTAAAGGATTACTTCCTGACGGTCCATTTGAAGTAGAAGTAAATGAAGAAACAGCTGACAATAAGGATTCTGTTTATCTAACATTTGTAAACAGGCCTATTCCACTAAGGGATATTGTAGTTCAAAAACGTGTATCCAATGATAGCAATTTAAGCGGATTCACATTTAGATTATACAGAGTGGTTGAAGGTGTAGAAGAATTTGTAGAAGCTAAGACAACAGGTGAATCAGGTCTTGTAATATTTGAAGATCAACCTGATGGTGAATATGTAATCTACGAAGATGTAAGAACAGGTTATGTAATGGGTATTGGAGCAGTAGGCAGCGAAAACGGTAGAGAATTCTACCACTCAGATAATATGCAATACCCAATAGAAGTAACTAATAGATTAATACCACCACCTCCTACTCCAGATGGCAGAATAATTGTAGAAAAGATAGTTCAAAATAGATTTGGAGATGTAATCTCTGGTAATAACACTAGATTCTACTTCGAGCTTGATATGAGAATTGACGGCGCATGGGTAGAAATAGATGATGGATTCATTGATGGAAATGGATTCTTGGTATTTGATGAATTAGAAGATGGCGAATACAGGGTAAGAGAAGTAAGAATAGATGATGACTTCAGATTAGTTGGAGCTAATAATATTGAACTTGAAATAGAGGATGAATCAATCGAAGAAGTCAGATTCATCAATAGGAGAAGACCACCTGAAGATGACCCTGACGATGATCCAGATGACGATCCTGACGATGATCCAGATGATGAACCTGAAGAAGAAGAGGAAGAAGTACCACCATTTGAAATTCCTCAAGGTCCACCGACAGCACCAATAGTTCCTGTAATTCCTGTAATTCCTATAATTCCAGAAGTTCCTGAAGTATTGGACGAAGTAGAAGTAATAGAAGAACCAGTTCCTGAAGCAGCACCAGTAGCAGTTCTTCCTAGAACTGGATCAGCAAGCCCGATGTTATTCAGTGGACTAGGCGGTATAATCTTAGCATTAGGATTATTCCTTAAAAAGAAGGAAGACTAGTCAAATCAGGTAAAAGTTAAAAACTAAGAACGAAGAGTTAAGAATAAAAAGGTGATTCCCGCTGGGAATCACCTTCTTTATGCTTTCTTACTATGGCACCTTCTTTGGAACTTACTTGATATATTTGTCTATTGTGGAATCAAAATTACTTGGTTAGGGAATATTAGGTGAGGGTTCTTTAACTGATTGTATTCAGCTAAGCCTCTCCATTCCTTATTGTATTTAATAGCTATCTTGGACAACCAATCTCCAGGTTGAACGATATACTTAATATCCTCTGGCTTCACAGGTGTTGGACTTGGCTCTACTGGAGCAGGTTCAACTGGTGTTGGCTCAGGAGCTGGTTCCGGACTTGGCTCTGGCATAGGCGTTACTTCTATTCCATGCTCTTTTAAAACCTCATCAGGTATTAATCCTGCCTTAATCATATCCTCGGCATTTATAGCCTTTGCATTGTAGCTTCTACCATCTTCTGAAACAGGAAGCTCTAAATTACCTGCTTTTATTTCTTCAATTAGATAATCTCTTAGTGGATGATCTAAATCTGCACCTATTACTTCCCAGTTGTTGTCAACAACAGGTGCTATAGGTGTATTTTCTTTGATATACTCAGCTATATAGCTTCTTAATGACATTGGGTCCGACTCAAAATACGGTTCTCCACTGATGATTCCCATATTCTTAAGTCCACCATACCTATAGTTGTTGATTGCTAGTTTTACTGTATCATCAGCCTTCAAAGGCTCTCCATTGAACATTAAATCTACAATTCTTTCTCCAGCTGGTTTAGAAACATCTACCTTATAATCAACACCTTGGAACATATCATAGTTGTAACCTCTAATATTAGGATTAAAGGAAATATTAATATCTCCAGGAACAAAAGTATTATAGTAGTTTGCAGACCATTCCATATAGGCCTTTAACTCAGCTCCAGTAACCTCTATACCAACTAGGGTATTAGGATACTTATAGATTTCAAATATAGAAGCGTAAGTTACATCCCCTTCTCTTAGGTTTGAATTCTGACTAAATAAAGCAGCACCTGCTACGTCAGCACCAGTGTACTTTATCTGAACATCATTTATTAAATCAATGACTCCTGTATCTATAATTTGTGCTTCTGGAATTCCCAGGATCTCTTCTTCAGGAGCAAAATTCTCTGTAACAGTACCAATTACTTCAACTAGGAAATCCAGTGTCTTTTGATGATATTCCTTTGCATATGCCTTAAGCTCTTCACTTGCAGCATATTCCTTTACATCTATTGTCTTAACTTCGCTATTTACTATTGTCCATTTATCATCAGTTTTTGCTAGTTCAAAATCATATCTTACAACTTGAGCGCCTGCGTTTTTCGCAGCACCTACAAGTGTATTTCCAACCTTTTTCTGTTCAGTAACATGTGCATGTCCTGTCAATACTCCTGCTACCTCTGGGAATGCTGCAATTACTTCATCAGCACTATCTCCACCATATTCAGCTTCAAAACCCATATGAGTAGATAAGAATATTATATCTGCTCCTTCTTCTTTCATCATTGGAATATATTTCTCTGCTGTTTCCAATGGACTTGCAAAGGTTAATTCAGTAGTCTTAGGTCCATCCCATTTTGGGATATTCGGATTTGTTATTCCTAAGATTCCAACCTTCACTCCAGCTACTTCTTTAATAAGATAGGCTTCCGTTAAGAATGCCCCATCTTCCTTATAGGTTGCATTTGCTGCTAATATAGGGAAATCAGCTTCCTCTTCAATCTTATTAACTAATTCAAGGCCAAAGTTGAATTCGTGATTTCCAAGTGTCATTGCATCATATTTCATGAAGTTCATTACATCGATTACAGGGTGCTTGAGCTCAAGCTTTGTATTATACAAGTCATCTGAAAGTATAGTACCCTGAACTGTATCTCCATTGTCTATCAGTATCGTATTAGGATTTTCCTTCCTTATCTCTTGAACAACCGTATAGACCTTTGCCATTCCAAGATTGTCCACTTCCTTGCCATCTTCGTATGAATAATTATAGATATTTGCATGAAGATCCGTAGTACCGACTATGGTCAGGTTAACGTTTTCCCATTCTGCAAATACACCTCTAGGAGCAATAATTATGCCTAATACCATCGTGAATGCCACCAAAAGGCTTAAAATCCTTTTGTTCTTAAACATATGCTTTCCTCCTTTTTATTATTGATGCAATATGATTATTAAATCACATCAATAATATATATTCCCCTTTCATCTCAAAATACCTTCTTTTTTCCAAAATTATTCAAAAAATATTAAGGAGTGGACAAGGTTCCTGTCCCATTGTCCACTCACTTCTATATCATAGAAGATAATCCAATCCCTATCTGCCAAATCATCTTTAGTTAGTTTATTTCCATCCTTATCAATTATTACTGTATCATCAGATGGTCTAGCATAAAGGTCCTTCTCAGCATTTAGATAATCCTTATCAAATTTTGAAACCATTGTAGACATCCAATATCCATCTTCATCCTTTTCATCTATGACCACAACATCGGGACCAAGCATAGGAGGATAGCTCATAGCCATAACAGTATCCTTGTGGTAGTAGATAATTACATCCATACCTACCTCCAAATCTTCCTTCTCTGCAAAACCCATAGTCCTAATGTCTAATAGGATTAAATCCTCGTCAATATATGCCCTTAAAGCATCAAGACCTTCTTCTAGGTCTTTTCTAGCAACTATATAGAATTGCTCTCCTTCCCTTTGAACCTCCTCTATTTTCCCTCTAAATTCAATATATTCGGTTACTTTTATTTCATCGTTATTCTCAATAGGCGCAGAGATTGGTAAGGCTTCTACATCTTCTGCTTTAACAGCCATAGGGCTTATGGTAAACAATGCTGCCAGTAATAATGCCATACCACTTTTAATATTTATATTCATTTTAATTCCCTCCTCTTATACTAAGATAACCCTATATTATCAAAAGCCTGATAATATAGGGTTACATAGGGGTTA
>CAZAJU010000090.1:5649-7783 GCA_964485455.1 uncultured Tissierella sp. | reverse complement strand
AACAAAAATCACTGGTTACTTATACCAGTGATTTTTTAACTATCTTGTTTGGGCTTTAACTCTTGATTTTTTCTTCTGAATTAAGACTCCTACTATCAATAATCCTATTCCTATAATATCAGTAGTTAGACCTGGATCGATTAACATTAAACCCCCTGCTAAGAATATTAGTCTTTCAACCCAGTTGCAATGAGTCATGAAATGTCCTTCCATTGCAGCACTTACTCCAATCATACCAATTATAGATGTTAGAGCTATGGATAAAGCATCAAGTAAACTAGCATCTATCAATAACATCTCAGGACTAAGCACGAATATATAAGGTATTATAAAGGCTGCTATGGCAAGCTTCGTGGCTTGGACTCCTGTCTTAAGAGGATTACTCTTACCTATAGCACTTGCTGCGTATGCTGCCAATGCAACTGGTGGTGTAATATCTGCAAGGATACCAAAATAGAAAACAAACAAATGAGCACTAAGTACAGGAACTCCAAGCTGAACCAATGCCGGTGATGCAATAGTTGAAGTGATTACATAGTTAGCTGTGGTCGGAACACCCATTCCTAATATAAGTGAAGTAATCATGGTAAAGAACATTGTTAAAAATAAATTTCCCCCAGAAAGACTAACCAAACCATTACCAAGCTTTAGCCCTAACCCCGTTAAGGTTATACTACCGACAATTATACCAGCACAAGCACAAGCTATAGATACACCTATAGCACCCTTAGCACCTTTTTCAAATACAAGTAGTAAATCCTTAAAACTCATTCTGGATTCTTTTTTAATAAAGCTAGCAAGTACCGATAATACTATTCCAGCCAAAGCTGCTCTAATAGGAGTAGATCCAGTTACAAGAAAATAGATAATTCCAAATAAAGGAACAAACAAATATCCTCTTTCCTTTAAAACCTTTCCAATACTAGGGAGTTCATCCTTGTTCATCCCCCTCATTCCAACCTTTTTAGCCTCTAAATCTACCATTATCCAAATACCTGTAAAATATAAAATAGCAGGTATAGCCGCTGCTTTGGCGATATCTGAATAAGGAATACCTATGAATTCAGACATTAAAAATGCTGCAGCACCCATTATTGGTGGCATTAACTGTCCACCTGTAGATGCAGCTGCTTCTACAGCCCCTGCAAATTCAGGTCTGTAGCCCAACTTCTTCATCAACGGAATAGTAAAGCTTCCTGAGCCAACTGTATTGGCTACAGAACTTCCTGATACAGTTCCCTCCAATGCACTCGTAAGTACTGCTACCTTAGCTGGTCCACCTCTTGCCCAACCAGCAATTGAATTACTAAAGTCTATAAAGAATTCCCCAATTCCTGTTCTCTCAAGAAAAGCTCCAAATAGTATAAATAAGAATACAAATGTAGCTGCAACTCCTAAAGGTATTCCTATAATTCCCTCAGTTGTATAATACATATGTCCTATAATTCTATTTATAGAATAGCCTCTATGATTTAAAAATCCTGGAAGATATGGACCTACTATAGCATATAAAAGGAAAGTAGAGGCAATTATTGTAATTGGTAATCCTACAACCCTTCTAGCTCCTTCCAGAACCATTACTATCGCTATACCACCAATCACTAAATCCAACATATTTTGTTTTCCAGCTCTTAATATAAGGGCATCAAAATTCAAAGCTGCGTATAAAGCTACTCCACCACCTACAACTGCTAGTACAATATCTAACGCCTTAAAACGACTTTTATCCCCTTTGCTACTAGCAGGATACATCAAATATACTAGAACTAGTATAAAACTTAGGTGAACAGTTCTTTGTATCTGTGCAGGCAATACTCCAAATATGGATGTATATAACTGAAATAATGTAAACATAACTGCAATTATTGAAACAATAAGATTTTGTTTCCCACTTAGCCTCCTAAAGGCTGATTCTTTATCGAATTCGCTCATTAGCGCATCCACGTCTATTTCTTCTTCAGATTTATCCTTCAATAAATCATCTTTCATTTAGCAACCTCCTAATAATTGTTAATAAAGAAACCTTTTCCAACTTAATCTCTGCCGGACTTTTGGGTTCCATAATTTCTGCAAACCTTATTTCTCTATTTCCAGCATGAAGAGTATGATCAGCAAAAGTACCTACATAATAAGT
>CAZAJU010000090.1:0-5549 GCA_964485455.1 uncultured Tissierella sp. | reverse complement strand
CGGAGAAAACCAATCTTCCCGTTAAACCATTTCTTATAGTAAATTGAGGAATCAAGGGTAAAAACAGAATTAATATAAATATGCTAATTACGATAAGCTTCTTCATTTTAAGACCCCATATCAATAGGCCAGGCTGGCAAAGCCAGCCTGGTTAAAATTTATTTAAGAATTCCCATTTCCTTATAATATTTTTCAGCTCCTGGATGCATTGGAATTGAAATTCCTTCTACTGCCTTATTAATATCTATTTCTTTACCCTTAGCATGGGCTTGTGCCAACTCAGGTTGATTTTCAAATAAAGCCTTTGTAAGGTTATAAATCATGGACTCTGATGCTTCAGCATTTGTTACAAGAGTAGCCAAAATAGCTACAGTCTTAACATCTTCTGGCTGGCCATTATAAGTGTTAGCAGGTATTGTATACTCTATATAGAATGGATACTTTTCAATAAGTGATGCAATAACATCATCTGGTAATGAAACCAATGAGATTTCATTTTGTGCTGTTATATCCTGAATAGCTGCATTTGGAATACCAGATGTAACAAAGAATGTATCTATTTGCTTATCCTTAAAAGCATCGGCTGATTCAGAGAAGGATAAGTAGCTTACGGACATATCTTCATAAGACATTCCTGCTGCTTCTAAAATTTGTCTTGCATTAGCTTCAGTACCACTACCAGGCGCACCCACGGAAACCTTTTGTCCCTTTAATTGTGCTATGTCAGTAGTACCTGGTGTGCCAACTATCTGAATAATCTCAGGATATAGGGTACCAATACCTCTTAGATTTTCAATTTTCTCACCATTAAATGATTCAGTTCCATTATATGCATAATCTAGAACATCGTTTTGCAGTATTGCTAGCTCAGCTTCATTTGAACCAAGTAATCTACAGTTTTCAATGGAAGCTCCTGTGGATTGTGCAGTTACATTCATATTTTCAATTTTAGTGTTGAAAATCTGAGCCATAGCACCACCTAATGGATAATAAGTTCCAGATGTACCACCAGTTGCTAAAATCAGGTTTGTTTTTTGCGGTGCACATGCTGATAATGCCACCATAAGTACCAATACTACAATCAATATAGCATTCTTTTTCATTTATAATAACCCCCTTTTAATAATAGAAATACTGTTTTTGCAACTTTTATTAAACAAACATTCACTTGTTATGTAAATTATAACGTTTTTATCTGGTTTTGTACACTGTATTTTTCATAAAATGATAGTTTAAATATTATATTATTCATTTTACTCTTAAATGAATACAAATAGAAGCCAATATTCATTTACTATATTTAGCCTATTAAATTCAAATATGGAATAATATGTACTTGATTGTTTGATAAAAATCATATTATATGACTAAAATAAGTTTTTATAATTTTTACCACCGTACTATTGTCTATTGTTTAATGTTTTATTTTATATTAATATTTTATTTAAACAATCTGATATGCACATTGTATTTTATTAATTTAAAATAAAAAAACAGGGGGTATATGTATGATATTAAAAGATAAGGTAGCTATAATTACAGGTTCTACTTCAGGAATGGGTCGAGCAACTGCTGAATTGTTTGCTAAGGAAGGTGCTAAGGTAGTTATTACAGGTAGAAATGAAGAAAGAGCTAAGGCTATTGTAGATAAAATCAAAGACCAAGGATACGAAGCATTTTATGTAATTGCAGATACCTCTAAAATAGAAGACTTGGATTTAATAAAAGAAAAAACACTTGAAAAATATGGCACAATAGATATCTTATTTAATAATGCAGGTACATTAAGTATGTCACCACTTCAAGAAGTTTCACTTGAAGAATGGAATAATGTCTTCCATGTTAATGTTACTTCTGCATTGTATTTAACTCAAATAATAGCGCCAATTATGAAGGAAAAAGGTAAAGGAGTTATAATCAATACTAGCTCTGTAGCAGGTTTTGCTGCTCATCATGGCTACGCTGCATATATTTCCTCAAAGCATGCAGTAAGTGGTTTAACTAAGTCAATGGCCTGGGAACTAGGTCCTGAAATCCGTGTAAATGGTATTGCTCCTGGAGCAATTCATACAGCTATGGTTGATAGCATTGGTGGACCTTCAGTACTAGAAGGTATGCGTGTAGGCTCTCCTCTAAAGAGATTTGGTCAACCTGAGGATATTGCTAATGTGGCATTATTCTTAGCATCAGATAGCTCCTCTTTTATCGATGGACAAATAATAAAAGTTGATGGTGGATTTGAAGTTTAAAATAAAGCTCCCTTTTGGGAGCTTTTTAATTGCTTTTCTATTCGAGCTAGTTATCTCTTTAATTTGATGCTATTTTATCTTTCTTTTTATTCTCTCTTAAAATCTTTGTTCCAACTATCAATCCGTCAATACCATAGAGAATTGCAACTAATTGCAATGTATCGATACCTATCCTTTTTATAAATAGATGGGATATAAAACCGCCTATGAAAAAAGTAAAAATTGATGCTAAATAAAACAGTAATTTCCAAGCAAACTCACGCTTACCATGGAGCAATGAACCAAGACAAAATCCTGCATCTGTTAGATAACCAGTCATATGAGTAGTCCTTATTAACACTCCTCTTACCCTAATATAAATACCGTTTTGTATACCCATTCCCAAGGATATTATTCTAAGTAAGGTTATAGTTTTAGTAGTAGTTTCGAGGGAAATAAAGATTATCATCCCAAATAGTATTGGTAATATTGCATCAAAATAATTTATATCCGATGTTTTCTCATGATAAAGATAGCCTGCTATTGTAGCTCCAATAAAAAAAAGAATAATGGAAGAAAAGATTTCACTAAAAGAGCTCAGGTCTCCTCTAGCAAGTAATATAGCAGCTTTACTTAAATTCCCTGTCAAATGTGTAATAGTCAGTTCTAATAGTTCAATAGCACATATATTAATAGCCCCTGCCAAGAAAGTAAGAATCCCAATCCAACTGAAATAAAATTTTTTATTATTCATCAAGTCCAATAAAAGCCGCACACCTTTCAATCCAATTTATATATATTGAAGAAATTACTATCGATAATCTAAAAATCTTATGAAAATAAGGATAATTTATCCTCTTTTTTATGTATTTAGATTAACATATTGCTTTTTAAGTTTCAATAAAAATATAGTTTAAAAATAATTGAATTTTGTTGGTTAGAATATGTTAAATTCAAGGAAATTTTAAATCTAATTGACATTATATTAAAAATAGTGTTAATGTGTATGTATAAATCAAGAACTATGAATCACGGAGGTAATTTTAATGGATGATAAAAAGATCAGAAATAGCGTCTATGATTTTTATGATAAGGTGGCAAAAGAAGAAAAAGTAGTATCAGGCGAAATTGAGAATTTAAATAAATCCATAGGATATAGTGAAGAAGACTTAAAAAACATTCCTGAAGAAGCACAACTGGGCTTAGGCTGCGGAAATCCAAAAGAAAAAGGAAAACCTCAGCAAGGAGAGACAGTGGCAGATTTAGGATCCGGTAGGGGCATGGATGTATTTTTAGCATCTAAAGCAGTTGGTGAATCGGGACTTGTTATAGGTATTGATAGCAATTATACAATGGTTGAGAAAGCTAGAGAAATAGCTTCTAAAAAGGATTTTAAAAATGTAGAATTTAGATTAGGCGAAATTGAGCATCTCCCTCTTCCTGATAACTCCATAGACTTATTAATGTCAAATTGTGTAATTAATCTATCCACTGATAAAGAGCAGGTTTACAAGGAAATATTTAGAGTGCTGAAACTCAATGGACGAATAAGCATTTCCGATATACTTTTAAAAAATCCTTTACCCGAAGAAATAAAACAAGCTCCAAATATTTATGGAACTTGAGTTGGCGGTGCAATATCTTTGGAAAAGATAAAAGAAATATTAGAAAATATCGGCTTCAGAAATATCGAAATACTATCAGAAGAAGTAACTGATGAATACGCTAAAAAATGGGGCCATGGTATACAACTAAAAGAATATATTGTAAGCGGTGATATTTTAGCCTATAAATAGTAATCTATAATTTTGTTATGATATTAAATCAGTATAAAAGCTCTAATGAAGAAATTCATTAGAGCTTTATTTTTGTCAAATTCATCGTGGATGTGGTGGATACGATTTCTTATAAAACCATAATAAACTGAGGATTAATACCAATGTCATGGTTCCCATAAATCAGCTATACCTTTGGAAAGTTTTAAATCTCAATCCCTGCAATTCCAATTGCACCAGGACCCCCATGACTTGAAATGACCGAACCTGCCTCAAGCCATTTAAGACTTTGAACACCGTACTCACTTATTAGTTTAAAGATCATATCTTTCTGATTTTCTTCTATACCAGGAGCACCTACTAACATAATAGTATCAGGATCGATTTTATGGTCATTGAAAAATCCATTAATCATCTTTTTTAAACATTTATCAAAGGATCCACGGTATTTTTCACCAGAAACCAAATATCCATTTTTTAACACTATCGATGGTTGAATCTTCAACAGATTTGCCCCATAATAAGCTAAATTTGAAACACGTCCCCCAGCTTTTAGATATAGAAGGGTTTTAGGCATAAATTGCATATGAGTCCGTTCTCTTACTTCTTCTACAAAAGCAATAATTTCTTCAGGACTTGTATTAGGATTGTCTTCAATAAATTGAGCGGTTGCTTTAACAACAACAGCTGCACCCACAGATACATGCTTTGAATCTACAAGGTAAATATTTTCAAAATCTTGAGCTGCAATATTTGCAGCATTGAAAGAAACAGTTGTTACTGCGGAATAGGCAATGTGGATTATATGTGCATCTGGATATTTGGCAAATACTTTTTTGAAAACTTCGGTGCAATCTTGAGGCGTCGAACCAGATGTCTTGGGTAGAGTTCCTGTTTCCTCATAAAAATCAAAAACTTTTTGAACCTCAAAGCTTCCATCAGGATATGTTTGGTCACCCATTGTTACATGCATGGGTATTACATATATATTATAACGATCGATTAATTCTTTAGAAAGATCTGAACCACTTTCAGTTGTTATTATATATTTTTTCATATCGTCTCCATAAGCCTCCATTATTTATTCAATTATTTTAAATACCTTAAAAACTCAAAAATAAATTCTATATGAGTTTTCAATTTGGATATTAACACATCTATCATATTATTTATACCCTAATAATAAATGAATAATATGCAAATGTAAAAATACATATTCCAATATGCGAATATAAAAATATATCCAAAAACTACGAAAACCTCTTGAAATCAAGAGGCTTATTAGGTCATGATATGTATGGTGGAGGCGGTGGGTGTCGAACCCACGTCCGAAAACCCTTCCACAAGAGCTTCTCCGAGTGCAGTCAGTATTTTGACATTCCCTCTACTCATCTCCTACTGACAGGATATGAGCTTTAGTAGCTTCATAGTTTCCGTTTCTAGCTCAAAGCTTTGCCAGACCCGGTTCCCCACTAAGTTGACGCCAAATCTTAAGTCGTGGGACTCTTAAGTTTGACGAAGCAGAACTAAGCTGCTAAAGCGTATC
>CAZAJU010000089.1:0-7794 GCA_964485455.1 uncultured Tissierella sp. | reverse complement strand
ATAGAGTGTAAAATTTAATTATTGGTTTTATGTAAACGTTAGTCAAAGAAAATAGGAGGTATTAAATGGAAAAACGCAATAAAATATTTTATGGATGGTGGATTGTATTGGGCTCAGTCTTAGTTACAGCAACTATGGTACCCAGTGCTATGTCCATGGCCAATAAATTTTTAATACCGGTAACTAAGGAAATGGGTATATCAAGGAGTGCCTTTTCCTTAAGTAATGCCATACTACATGCTATAGGAATATTTTTATCACCTTTTGTTACAAAAAAATTGGCAACAGGTAATTTGAAGAGGATTCAGCTTATAAGTACAATAATCTATACCCTAGTCTATTCTACATTTGGATGGGCTCAGAAGCCTATACACCTTTATATAACAGCCTTTATATTGGGGATTGCCTACTTAAGTGCCACTATTATACCTGTGAGTATTATGATAACTAATTGGTTTGACAAAAGCCGTGGACTTGCTATGAGTATTGCTCTAGCAGGGATAGGGGTTGGAGGATTTATTTTTAGCCCCTTAATCACAAATTGGATAGGAACTTACGGTTGGAGACAAACCTATTTGATATATTCACTTACGATGTTAGCTGCAGTATTGCCGGCTAATTTATTTATATTTAAAAAGTCACCGGAAGAAAAGGGTTTAAAACCATTTGGGGCAGAAGAGGAAAAAGGACAGGCAACAGGAAGTAGCAATAGTTTTGACCTTAATATCGAAACGGTTGAATCCCTTAAGAAACCTTTTTTTATTATGTTGACACTGGGAATGATATTTAACGGGCTCATTAACACCGGGGCCTTAGGACAGTTTCCACCTGCTTTAGAAGAATTGAAGGGGCCTGCTCTTGCTGCTATAATTATATCCCTATATTCCTTGATGGGTATACCTGGGAAGCTTGCCCTTGGATGGGTAAATGATAAATTCGGAATAGTTGCGGCCATGTTATTTGGAAGCACATCCTTTGCCTTGTGCTTTGCCATGATGCTATTTGGTGGAAATATGATATTCTTATACCTAATGGCTTTCTTCTTTGGATTTGGAAATGCAATAGGTTCTGTTATTCCACCATTGATCACTGCTGCTATTTATGGTCCGGGAAAATATGGGGAAGTATATGGATATGTACATAGCGCCAGTCAGATAGGACTAACCTTTGGTTCATTATTAGTAGCAAGCATTTTCGATGTCACAGGATCCTATAAACTTGCTTGGATTGTAATGATACTATGTACTATAGGAGTAGCTTTTTTCTCCATAACAGCATACAAGACTTCTTTAAAATACAGAAAGAATTATTAATTAATGTAACGAGGAGATGAAGATGTTCTCCACTTACCCCAATGATTAAATCGATAGTAGCAAAGTAAATCTTGATTTCTAGGATTTATTTTTTTAAAAGAAAGTAACAAAATGAATAAACCTCTCTTCTCATCTCCTTAATTGACATATGTCATAAAAGTAGTATAATGATGTGGAACGAGTCAAAATATGGTAGGAAAAGGAGCTTAGTATTGGGAAGACCAAGAAAATGGCGAAAAGTTTGTATGCTGCCTAAGAGTGATAGCTTTGGACCTTTAAATTTAGAAGTAGATAATCATACTAATATTGTTATGACAATAGAAGAATATGAAACTATTAGATTAATCGATTTAGAAGCAAATACCCAGGAGGAATGTGCATCCAAGATGAATATTGCAAGGACTACTGTTCAAGGTATTTATCTTCTAGCAAGAAAAAAGTTGGCGCAATCCTTAATAAATGGAAAACCTCTAAAGATTGAAGGCGGAGATTATGAGCTTTGTAATGGATGTGTAAAAAATTGCAGCTATAATTATTGTAAAGGAGCGAAAGCATGAGCGAATCTAAAGATAAAAAGAAGCCATTTGCAGTAGACCCACATGAAAAGAGCAGCATCAAGAAAGTTATAGGAGTAGTAAGCGGAAAGGGCGGTGTTGGAAAATCGCTAGTTACATCCATGCTTTCAGTGGAAATGAACAGAAGAGGTTATCATATAGGAATATTAGATGCAGATATTACTGGACCATCTATACCCAAGGCATTTGGGCTTAAAGGGAAGGCTTTGGCAAATGAATTTGGGCTACTTCCTATGAAAAGCAAGATAGGAATAGACATTATGTCCATAAATCTGCTGTTGGAAAAGGAAACTGACCCAGTAGTATGGAGAGGCCCTGTCATAGCCGGAGTAATCAAGCAGTTTTGGAGCGAAGTAATCTGGGAAGATATCGATTATATGTTCATAGATATGCCTCCTGGAACTGGGGATGTACCTTTAACGGTGTTCCAGTCCATTGCAGT
Source organism: uncultured Tissierella sp. (assembly GCA_964485455.1). GTDB lineage: Bacteria > Bacillota > Clostridia > Tissierellales > Tissierellaceae > Tissierella_B. Next base: position 5,464 of record CAZAJU010000089.1, on the reverse strand, counting down.
AGATGGAATAATTATTGTAACATCTCCCCAAGAGCTGGTATCAATGATTGTGGCAAAGGCTGTAAATATGGCACAGATGATGGGGATTCCAATCCTTGGAGTCGTTGAAAACATGTCGTATTTCAAATGTCCCGACTGTGGTAATGAACATAAGATATATGGAGAGAGTAAGATTGAGGAAATAGCTGCTAAAGAAGGTATAAAGGTTCTTGCAAGAATTCCTATAGACCCAATTATTGCATCATCAACAGATAGAGGAGCCATTGAAGAGGTAGATTCAACTTCAATTAAAGAAATAGCGGATTTAATAGAAAAGATTTAATGATTTATTAACATTTTGGACATATTCGAGTCATATAATACGAATATGTCCTTAATATATTTTTAAGAAATTAAGAATTTGCCTTGATACATTTATGGAAATATTGTGATATCATGCATTTAGAATAGAAAGGTGATACATATGAAAATAGGTTTAGATGTTGGTTCAACCACTTTAAAGTGCGTTGTTATAGACGATAAGGACAAACTGATATTTCATTCCTATGAAAGACATTATTCCCTCATAACTCAAAAGACCGCTTCTCTCTTGAAAGATATAAAAGAGAAGTTTCCTGAAGAAAAGAACTTCTCTATGTGTATATCCGGTTCAGCAGGCATGGGCATGGCAGAAAGTGTTGGAATTCCGTTTATTCAAGAAGTTTATGCTACCAGAATAGCTGTAAAGAGATTAATTCCATATACAGACGTAGTTATTGAACTAGGTGGAGAAGATGCCAAAATACTGTTTTTAACCAATGGAACTGAGGTAAGGATGAACGGTTCTTGTGCAGGAGGCACAGGTGCATTTGTTGACCAAATGGCTACCTTATTAAATATTAGCTTAGTTGAGATGAATGAAATAGCAAAAGATTATTCTAAGATATATACTATAGCCTCCAGATGTGGAGTGTTTGCAAAGTCAGACGTACAGCCACTTTTAAATCAAGGTGCTAAGAAAAGCGATATATCTCAAAGTATATTTGCAGCTGTGGTAAACCAGACTATTGCAGGATTGGCTCAAGGACGTGAAATCAAGGGTCAAGTAGTATACCTTGGAGGGCCATTGACCTTCTTGTCACAATTAAGATATAGCTTCGATTACATATTAGACGTAAAGGGGATATGTCCTGAACATTCCCTATACTATGTAGCTCTTGGTGCTGCATTGTCAAATTTAACTCAAGAATTAAACATAGAAAGCATAATAAATAAAATAGAATCCTATAAATCTGAAGTAGGCTACAGCAGTACTATGACCTTATTTGAAAATCAGGATGATTATGATGAATTCTTCGCCCGACATGAAAAGGAAAGAATTGAATCTGTGGATCCTAAAACATATATTGGTGAGGCATATTTAGGAATAGACGCTGGTTCCACAACGGTAAAGGCAGCAGTTATAAGTGAGGATGAGGAGATACTTCTTTCAAAGTATATGCCTAATAGCGGAAACCCCGTGCCTATAATAAAGGGCTTATTGGAAGAGGCATATGAAAAATATCCTAATATAAGGATTAAATCATCTGCAGTTACAGGATATGGGGAGGAAATCATAAAGAATGCCTTTAAGGTAGACTTTGGACTAGTAGAGACCATAGCCCATTATACTGCAGCTAAAAAGTTCAAGTCCGATGTTGACTTTATTATTGATATAGGTGGCCAGGATATAAAATGCTTTAAGATAAGAGACGGGGTAATAGATAATATATTTCTAAATGAAGCTTGTTCTTCAGGCTGCGGATCATTTCTACAGACCTTTGCAGGAGCTCTTGAATATAATATTGATGAATTCGCAAAGCTAGGACTAAAGTCTGACAGACCTGTAGATTTAGGTTCTAGATGTACGGTATTTATGAATTCTTCAGTAAAACAGGCTCAAAAAGATGGAGCAAGCATTGAAAACATATCGGCTGGGCTTTCTTTAAGCGTAGTTAAAAATGCAATTTACAAGGTAATAAGGGCCTCCTCTGCTGATTCCTTAGGAGAGAATATAGTAGTCCAAGGTGGTACATTCCACAATGATGTAGTCCTTAGAGCCTTTGAAAAGGAAATAGGTAGAGACGTGATTCGACCTAATATCTCTGGGATTATGGGTGCCTATGGTGCAGCGCTTTATGCAAAAACCAATTCTAATGGGCAAAGCACTCTTATTAATCCTGAGGAGCTTAAACATTTTTCACATGAAGCAAATGTAGTAAACTGCGGTCTATGTAATAACAACTGTAAACTTACAGTAAATATATTTGACAATAACCGTAAGTTTATTGGTGGTAATAGGTGTGAAAGACCTATAAAAACTAAAAGTAATAAGCCAAAATACAATATATTTGACTATAAACTATCCTTGCTTCAGGAATATAAGCCTGTGAAGGGGAAGAGGGGAAGGATTGGAATCCCTATGGGACTTAATATGTATGAGCTCCTTCCGTTCTGGCATACATTCTTTACTGAGCTTGGATTTGAAGTAATAACATCTCCAACCTCCAATAGAGACCTATATTTAAAGGGGCAACATACTATACCATCTGATACTGTATGCTTCCCTGCAAAGTTAATGCATGGTCATATTGATTATCTATTGGAAAATAAAGTTGAAACCATATTCTATCCTTGTTTATCCTATAATATAAATGAAGGGAAGGGAGATAACCACTTCAACTGTCCTGTAGTGGCATATTATCCAGAGGTTATAAAGGCCAATGTGCCAGGGATAGAAGATGTAAGATTTATATATGATTATTTAGGAATCCATAGAGAAAAAAGCTTTATCAAGAAAATGTATAAGCTTATGGTGGATAACTTTGGAAAGATATCATATATAGACATAAAGTTGGCTGTTGAAAAAGCATTTAAAGAATATAATGCTTATATGAAGAAAGTTAAGGATATGGGTATGAACTATATCGAGTTGGCTGAAGCCAATGATATGCATATAATAGTATTGGCTGGTAGACCATATCATATAGACCCGGAGATAAACCATGGAATTGCAAAGCTTATAACTGAATTTGGCGTTGCAGTAGTCACAGAGGATTCGGTAAGCCATTTAGTTGAGAAGTTCGATGTAAATGTTCTAAATCAATGGACCTATCATGCAAGGCTATATTCTGCAGCAAGATATATTAGGACTAAGTCAAATATGGACTTAATTCAGCTTGTATCCTTTGGATGTGGACTTGATGCAGTAACCACAGATGAGGTGCAGAGCATATTGGAAGGTGAAGGAAAGATTTATACACAAATCAAGATAGATGAAATCACCAACCTTGGAGCTGTTAAGATAAGATTGAGAAGTTTACTAGCTGCCATAGATCAAAGACGAGAAGAGGTAATTCGATATGCCCAATGATGTAAAAATAGTTGAATTTACAAAAAAAATGAAAGAAGACTATAGGATATTGGTGCCAAATATGCTTCCGATACATTTTTCCATGCTTATGAAGGTGTTTAATGCCTATGGCTATAAGACAGAGGTCCTTTATAACCATGGACCAAATATAGCCAACGAAGGACTTAAGCTGGTACATAACGATACTTGCTATCCTGCTTTATTAGTGGTTGGTCAATTTATGGATGCTTTAAAAAGCGGTAAATATGATTTAAATAAGGTAGCTCTTATGATTACTCAAACAGGTGGAGGTTGCAGGGCATCCAACTATATCCATCTGTTGAGAAAGGCATTAAAAAAGGCTGGCATGGAACATATTCCTGTAATATCCTTGAATTCATCAGGATTAGAGAAGAATAGCGGATTTAAATTAACCCTTCCAATGATTGTTAAGTTCATAGCTGTAGTTGCTTATGGAGATATATTGATGCTGCTTAATAATCAGGTAAAGCCTTATGAAATAAACAAAGGCGAAAGTGAAGCCCTCGTGAAGCTGTGGGTTAAGAAATTGGGTGATGATTTAACTGATAAAAAGGTATATAGCTTAAGTAATATGAAAAAGAATATGGAAGAAATTGCAAAGAGCTTCTCAGAAATAAAGAGAACCGGGGAAAAGAAAGTTAAGGTAGGAGTAGTAGGAGAAATCTATGTAAAATACTCTAGCCTTGGCAACAATGACCTTGAGCAGTTCCTCTATGAGGAGGATTGTGAAGTAATGGTTCCAGGTCTTATGGGCTTTCTAATGTACTGTGTAGAAAATGGAATAATTGATTCTCAACTTTATGGAGGAAAGCTTATAAAGAGTAGAATCAATAGAATAGTGAATAATTATATGTCTAAAATAGAAAATATAATAATTAAAGCCATAAAACAACATGATGGATTTATAGCACCTACAGGCTTTAGCCATATAAAAACCTTAGGTGACAAAGTCATTGGTCTTGGAAGCAAAATGGGAGAAGGATGGCTCCTACCAGCTGAGATTATGGAGTTAATCCAATTGGGGTATGAAAATGTCATATGTGCACAGCCCTTTGGCTGTCTACCAAACCATATAATAGGCAAGGGTTTGATTAGAAAGATCAAGGGAATCCATGAAAGCTCAAATATAGTCCCTATAGACTATGACCCGAGTGCAACCAGAGTCAACCAAGAGAACAGAATAAAGCTTATGCTATCCGTAGCAAAGGAAAAGCTAGAAACTGAAATGATGCTTGAAGAGCATATGAAATTTACAAATCTAATGGATAAAAGACAACTTCTATTTGCAACTGAAGAATAGGGTGGAGAACTAATTGACAAGCCCCATTATATTTGGTAAATTAAATAAGGATTACCTATTATTAAATAATGGAGGAGAGAATCATCAACAATCAAACTCAAAATATTAAAGTATTAAATTGTGATCCATCTGCATTAGGATTATTTGGTCTTGCAATGGTTACATTAGTAGCATCATCACAAAAGTTAGGAATAACAGAAGGAACTTCTTTTGTAATACCATGGGCCATATTCTTAGGTGGGTTTGCACAACTATTTGCTTGCATCAATGACTCAAAGAGACAAAATGTATTTGGTACCACTGCTTTCGGAGGATTTGCATTATTTTGGTTTGGAGTAGCTTCATCTTGGATGATAAAAGCTGGAGTATTTGGAGAAGCCATGGCGGCAGCAGTAGACTCCAGACAATTAGGGGTAGCTTTCTTAGGATATCTAATCTTTAGTGTGTTTATGACAATCGGAGCAGCAGAAACACATAAGGTGCTATTTACAATATTCATATTTATAGATCTTCTATTTGTAGGACTTACTTTAAGCTCCTTTGGAATCATGGAACATCAAACACATATGCTAGCAGCTTATTCAGAATTGATAATAGCACTTTTATCATTCTACGGTTCTGCAGCAGCAGTATTAAATCCTCATTTTGGTAAGACATTTTTGCCAACAGGAAAGCCTTTAGGAATATTCAAGAAAGTTGAATAATAGTAAATGATCTCCTTACTGAATATAAGGAGGTCTTTTGTTTTTAGG
>CAZAJU010000088.1:0-8004 GCA_964485455.1 uncultured Tissierella sp. | reverse complement strand
CAAATCGGGTTAGGTCATTAATCTTCTAGGTGTTTTACGTCGGATATTGAATGTTCATCCTCATTTAGCTTAGCATAAGCAGGGTCTATTTCTCCAGTAGTCTGTATATCTTCAACTTGATATTGAACTATATCATCGGTACCATCTTTTAATTTAATCTTTACCTTTACTCTCTCAAGTAAAGTATAAGAATCGATTATTGTACCACGTCCAAGAGGTGTAACCACTATACTTCCTACTTGAGGCATCTTCTTCAAAAGCTCCTCATATGTCTCATGTTCATATTTTAAACAACACATTAATCTTCCACATAGTCCTGATATTTTAGTTGGATTTAATGATAGACTTTGTTCCTTAGCCATCTTTATGGATACAGGAGCAAACTCCCCTAAAAACTGGGCACAGCATACAACCTTACCACAAGGTCCGATTCCACCTATCATTTTAGACTCGTCTCTTACACCTATCTGCCTCAATTCAATTCTAGTTTTAAATATAGCAGCTAAATCCTTGACTAAATCTCTAAAATCTACTCTTCCATCTGCAGTAAAATAGAAGATTACCTTGTTATTATCAAAGGTATATTCCACATCTACAAGCTTCATTTTCAAACCATGTTCATCAACCTTAGCTTGACAGACTTCTATAGCTTCCTTTGCCTTGCTTTTATTTTCTCTGTGTACCTCAAAATCCTCATCCAAGGCTATTCTAATTACCTTTTTAAGTGGGGATATAATATCCTTTTCGTCAATTTCTCTAGGTCCTATGACTACATGACCAAATTCAATTCCCCTTGCAGTTTCTACTACAACAAAATCGTTAAATTTCACATCTATACTATCGGGATCGAAATAATATATCTTTCCCGCCTTTTTAAATCTAACTCCTACTACTGTGACCATCAAAATTCCTCCTGTATATATAAAAGCATTGACTCTATTGACAACTGATAATTAACATTTCGGCTAATATTGTCTTTAGTCTGCTGTATCTTATCTATTTTATCATTAATTCTAGTAATATCCATAAAAGATTGTTTCGACAAGAAGGCTATCTTGTCCATATTTATGATAAGCTTATTTTCACCCAACGCTTTATATATTAGCAAATCTCTAAACCAATATAATAGCATATCTAGTATCTGATCGATTTCTTCCTTATTATCATTGAAAAAATTCATAGAGTTTAAAGCTTTAGTACCATCTCCTCGAAGCAGATTGTCTATAAGACCTACAATCTCTTCTCTCCTTTGAAAGAAATCACTGCTTGTTGCAAGTTGAATTGACATACCTACTGAACCCTTGGTAAAATCTGCAATAAAGTCAGCCTCTTCCCTTGCTTTTCCATATAAATTAACTAATAGATCTGATATTTCTTTTGAATTTACTGGATAGAATTTGATGCTTTGCATCCTAGATAGTATTGTTGGCAGAAGATGATTGATACTTGAAGATATTAAAATTATATTTATGTATTCCGGCGGCTCCTCCAAAGTCTTTAGAAGTGCATTTTTTGCCTCTAGACTCATCTTATGGCTATCATCTATTATAAATACCTTTCTTTTAGATTCAAAAGGAGCCGTTGCAACACTCTTGATAAGTTCTTCAATCTCACCCTTTTTTATGGTTCCCTTTTCAGGTTCTACTACTAATAAATCAGGATGATTCCCTCCATCAAATTTCATGCATGATGTGCATTTGTTACAAGGCTCCTCCCCACCTTCCTTACAAAGAAGGGTCTTTGCAAATAAATATGCTATTTTTTTCTTACCCAGTCCATCATCACCTTCAAAAAGATAGCTATGACTAAGGGTTTTATTTCTTAAGGCCATTTTCAGGGTTTCTTTTGCCCTTTCATTGCCTATAATGTTGTTTAAATCCATAGGATCCTCCGGCTAAATTCTTAAATACTGGTCTACATTAATGAGAAAAATATTGGCTCCGGAAACTATTACTTGATTTTCTCCATTGTGAGATTTTTTACTATTACACTGGCGCCGGATAAGCTCTATAACATCATAAACCTTGTCATCATCTATACCTATTACTAAGGTTGTGCTTTTATGTTTTAAAAAACCACCTGTTGAGGCTAGCTTAGTCATCCGGACTTTTTCAACCATCAATGCCTTAGTTACCCTTGCGATGAATTCATCCTGTATTACGGCAATGGCCAGCTTCATATAATCTCCTCCTTTAAACCCTGATATGCTTCTCAACGTCTAAAACGAATACAGTGGCTCCTCCAACCCTTACTTCTAATGGATATGGCATAAAAGTATCTCCAGGCATGGTTACTGTTAATAAGGATGTAGTAATCTCCCTTGTCTTACAATTCTCCTCAATCAGCTTGATTACATCATCAACTTGAGCATCCTCAATACCAATTAATAGCGTAGTATTTCCGGATTTTAGGAACCCTCCTGTAGATGATAGCTTAGTAACTCTATATTCATTACTAGTTAAATCGTCTATTAAGTGAGGAGCATCCTGATCTTGTACTATTGCTACTATAAGTTTCATTGTGTAATCCCCCTTTAAAATTTGATGAAACTGTTTTCCGTTTATTTCTTCTGCTGCATTGAGATTGAAAGAATCTTACCCTTGCTATATAAGTATTTTTTCAATTTCTATAATTACTTGTTCAAATACCTCTTCTACAGATTTAGTTGCATCGATTATAGCTATATTCCTCGGATACTTTTCTAAGAGCTCCATATATCCATTATATACCCTTTTATGAAAATCGTTGCCTTCCTTTTCTAATCTATCTCCACCTTTTGTAGTCTTTCGCTCCAAGGTAATTTCAGGATCAATATGAAAGAACAATATCAAATCAGGATATATGCCCCTCAATCCAAAATCATTTATCATCTTTACATTTTCTATACCCAAGCCCCTTCCTACTCCTTGGTAGGCAAGGCTAGATAATAAAAATCTATCACTAATTACTATTTTACCCTCATTTAATGCAGGGATAATCCTTTCATGAACATGTTGACTGCGTGCTGCAGCATAGAGAAGAGCCTCTGTTTCCGCACCCATATTGATGTTGTTATTATCCAATATAATGTCTCTAATTTCCTCTCCAATAAGAGTACCACCTGGTTCCCTAGTTACTACTATTTCTATGCCTTTATTCTTCATATATTCACTAATCAAATTGATTAGAGTAGACTTTCCCGAGCCATCCGGCCCCTCCAAGGTGATAAATTTCCCCAGCATCACACACAACTCCTATCTTTCCACTACTACTACTTTATCTTTATTATATCCCATTAATCCAACGATTTCTAGCCCATTATCCATTAGGAACAGTATGTGTTCGTAAATCTCCTTGGTTATCTCCTCACCTGGTGCTACAAGAGGAATACCAGGTGGATAAGGAATAATAGGTGCAGCAGATATTCTTCCAATAGCATCCTTTAATTGAACTTGGTCCTTTTTTCCAAAATAGGCTTCAGCAGGGCTTATTACTATCTTTGGCTCAGGCATCTTAGTATTCACATACTCTATTTCTTCATGCTCTGATTTCTTAGCCAAATCCTCTATAGCAGCAATTAATCTATCATAATCTTCTTCTTCATTCATTAAGGTACAAAATATTAAAGCATAGTAATAATCTGCCATTTCCAATCTTATATTGTATTCGGATTTTAATCTTTTCATAATCTGAGATCCGCTTATGCCATCTATGCTAATAAGTATTTTAGTAAGGTCCCTTGCTACTATTGTTTTATCATCAGGGTCTCCTGTAAATACATGAACCCTATCTATTTTATTTAATCTTTCTATTACTTCCTTGCATTTTTCTATATTCCAATCAAGTTTGTTCTTTCCTTCTCTACTATCCATATATGCACATGCTGCTTCATTGGACAAGGTAAATAGATATGATGGACTTGTGGATGTATATAGTTGATATCTGTCTCTTAGCTTATTCAAATCTATTCTGTCAGAATTTACATGAAGAAGAGATGTTTGAGTAAAACTTGGAAGAGTCTTATGTGTACTATGACTTACTATGTCTGCTCCTGCTTGGAGTGCCGACATTGGAAGTTTATCAGAAAATCCCATATGAGGGCCATGAGCTTCATCTACCATCAAAACCTTATTGTGCTTATGAACGATATCGGCAACTGCCTTTAAATCATAGCATACACCATAATAATTTGGATACGTGAGTACTATAGCCTTTATATCCGGTTGATTCCTTAATATCTTATCGATATCCTCTGGAAATAATCCTGTCAATACATTGTAATTTTCATTGTAATTTGGATATAGATATACAGGATTTAATCTATTTAAGATCAATCCATTGTAGATTGATTTATGACAGCTTCTTTGAATTAATACTTTATCCCCCGGTTTTGTTATAGTTGCCAAAGCTATATAATTGCTACCCGTAGAACCATTTACTCCATAATATGTTGCTTTTGCACCAAATACCTTTGCGGCATACTCCTGAGATTCCTGAATAATCCCTCTAGGTTCCAGAAGGTTGTCCATTCCATCAAGCTCAGTAATATCTGCATATGGAATATACTCCCTCCAGTTAACCAGTGCGTTTCTTCCCTTGTGACCAGGCATATGGAAGGATACACTATTTTCCTCCATTAGGTTCTTTAGTGCTTCAAATACGGGTGTTTTCATCTTACATTATCTGCCCCTTACATTAAAAATTAAGACCTTCTAATTATATATCAACATATTTAAATCCACAATTCAGATTTTCACTAATTAGCTGGGTTTACAAGTTCTCTCTCTCCTATATAATATCCTAAGAGTATTCGAACTATATTAATATAGAAATTATACTCTTCATCATATACAGATGAAAAGGCTATTTCACTCATACATTCTCTACACATATATATACTGAATACTCTATAACCCTTCTTATTCTCTCCGCATATCTTGCAATACATATTATCACCTCTACCAGGATTATTATCACTTATATTATTTTTATTCATCAAAGCATATAAAGTGCCTGGCTTAGTGAATTAAATTGAGATAAAACTAATTAATAAGATTTATTCTTTCTTTACATATAGAACAATATCCATTTTCAAAATTGGTGATGAGCTTTTCCTTATTTCTTTCCACTATGAGTGCATGGCATCTAGGACAAAAGGTATTGTTGTCCACACCCCATAGATTACCCAGGTATACATAATCCAAGTATTTCTTAGCTATATTTTTTGCCTCAATTAAAGTTTCAACTTTGGTAGGTGGCAAGTTCATTTTATAATTCGGAAAATATCTACTTAGATGCAAAGGTATGCTATTATCTATTTCAGCAATCTTTAGAGAAAGCCTTTCTATTTGATCAAGAGATGCATTTTCTCCATCTATTAATAAAGTAGTAATTTCTATATGTGTACGTTTTGAAGCTATTTTAATGGTATCAAGTACAGGCTCTAAACTGCCTTTGCAGATATTTTTATAAAATGAATCATCTATAGCCTTTAAGTCGATATTCATTGCATCTATTAAGGGTAGAAGTTCCATTAAAGGTTCCTTATTAATATATCCATTGGTTACAAGTACATTTTTAAGATTGCTACTTCTAGCCAGAGTAGCCATATCATATACGAACTCATAGGATATGGTTGGCTCATTATATGTGTAAGCTATGCCTATGGATTCATTCGTCTTAGCTAGAGATAAAATATCCTCATTAGATAACTCAATAAAGGAGGAGCTAGTTTGGACAATCTCCCAATTCTGGCAAAATTCACAGCCTAAATTACAACCAAAAGACCCAATTGAAAATATATTTCTTCCAGGATAGAAATGATATAAAGGCTTCTTTTCCACAGGATCAAAGTTATAGGAGGTTATCTTACCATAGTTTAAGGAACAAAGGGTGCCGTCTATATTTTTTCTCACTCCACAACGACCAATTCTGCCAGGCTTAATAATGCAATAGTGAGGACAAAGATTACATTTCACATCATTGTCCACAAGCTTTTTATAGTATCTTGCTTCCATCATATTTCCACCTCTTAATGGTGTCTAATTACCTCAAATCTTTCCATACTATAGTCCTCATGTTCCATAATACCAGCTTTTCTTAATGCTATTTCAATCTGCTCATCTACTGAATCAACGCCCTCAATATTGGGAAGCAAAAGCCCTGTTCTATAATCTTTATTTACTATTACCCCATACTTTTCCACATTTAACTCATCCTTAGTTTTTATGGGTTCAGGAATAAATAGTACATCAACAGAATATACCAATCTATCCAGTTCAGCTTCCTCTACACTATCAAATCTTGGATCTCTTGTTCCTGCATTGACAGCATATTTTATAATCTCAGTAGCAATGTTCTTCTCGTGTGGCTCTGTGGAACCAATGCATCCCCTTAGCATTCCATTTTTCTTTATGGATACGAATACTGCCCGTTTTTCCTCCATGAGCTCATTGCTTAAGCCTTCAGGCACCTTTAAATATTCACCTGTTTTTACATAATGCTCCAGACTTTTTCTAGCAAGTCTTACGTATTCATCCTCATTCTCTCTTATTTCCTCTATTTTTCTTTTTTCCTTGTCCTCAATCTTATTGAGCATATCATTGTGGTTTTCACCTATGATTTCAAGCTTTGCAGTTCCATAGCCTACTCCAAAAGGTCCTTCATAAGATAGAATCTCAGATTTTAATTCTTTATTATCCAGACAACCTGCCATTATCATAAGAGACCTAAGGCCACATTCTCCAGCCTTCTCGCCTAAGCTCAAGTCGAATGTCATAATTCCTTCCATATCCCCAGCTTTAAGAATATTTATTATTTTTTCATCGAATTCTACTCCATATGGAGAGTAAGAATAAGGTCCTGAATCCGAAAGCCTATGGGAAAGATCTCCACTTGCTAAAATTACTACATCCTCATTAGATTCTTCAACAGCCTCCTGAATCCCCTTTCCAAATATATATAAGTCCTTAGGAGATAAAAGGCCATAGGTTATGTGGATTATTTTGAAATTCTTAAGCTCTTTATCCACAAAGTATAAAGGTACCAGGGCGCCATGGTCTAAGCCCAAATCTATATTGTGGTCTCTGGCAAACTCCTTGTTCACTTGAGCCATCATAATATTGTTCTTTAGGGCATTTTTAATAATATTATAGGCCAGTTTTTTATTGTTTTTATATTGAAATTTAATGTCCCAATATCCAAATTTTCCAAAGTCCCCTACCAACTCATCCTCAACTGAAATAGATATAGCATCTGTAAATAAAGGTCCATGAGGTGTTATTACAATAATTGTACCGGGAGACTTTTCTCCTATATCTCTTGCAAGAGACTTGCACCCGTTTATTGTGTTTATAGCTTTTTTCTCTTCTCCATTTCCGATATCCTCAATTATAATAGGGGGATGAGGAAATAGATAACTTCCAAGAATTTTACCCATTTGTTCAACTCCTTTTTATTGAAATTTAGGGATTCCTTGAGTTCACTTTGTTTGTAGTTCAAATTATTTTAAATCCTTTTGAGATAGGAATATATTAAGGGACAGATTAATCTGTCCCTTATTTTTACCCATTATTTAGATATTTTATTCTAAGCCAAAATCAGCCATTCATCTGGTCATAATATCATTTGTAGAATAAGTAGAAGTATAACACCTGGTATTCCTAGAATGCCAACTACTACTGCACTTAATGGATTTATTGGAATAAAGAAACCAAATAAACCTCCTACTAGATTGAAAAGAATTAAAACTACTCCTCCAATTACACCATTGAAAATTAACTTCGTTATTATTTTAATAGGAACTACTAATAACATCCCAAGAAAATATAAAAAGATTAATCCACCTAAAAAAGCAATCAATGTACCTATGCTTAAATCCATTATTATCCCTCCCCAATTTATTTATACATCCTAACTACTCTATCTTCCCTGGTGTAGCCCAAATACTTGCTTCTTTAAACCTAACAATTGTTTCATTAGTTCTATAATATTGGACATAGGGGTGGAATTAGAACCATCCATAAA
>CAZAJU010000087.1:6318-8358 GCA_964485455.1 uncultured Tissierella sp. | reverse complement strand
GGAATATTTACATTTACTATAAGCATATTTGACCTCCAAGTAAATTTATTGATTCAATAATTGCATTATATTAATACATGGTGAGATTTAACTTAGTAAGATACTGAAATTCCTATAAAATTACTTCTGACTTAGAAATGTTCTAGCTGTAAGTTTAAAATTAGTGGGCAAATAATATTAAATTATGTAATATATATATTAGATAAATTATGATAGTATGAAAATGATAATGTTATGTTTAAAGATATGGCCATCCAAGATATCATTGCAGATTGTGCGAAGATGGAGGATATAGAGTGAAGATTTCTAGTTCATAGTATAATGATTCTAAATAATAAATAGAAAGAAGTGAGTTAAAACTGAAAAATTTAAGTTCGTATTTACAACTAAAGACTCATATTCTTAAGACGCCGTATTCTAATAATAGAAGACGCGTTCGCGTATTGATACCCGAAAACTATTATAATTCTGATAAAAGATACCCTGTAGTATATATGCATGATGGACAAAATTTATTTTATAATAAAGAGTCCTTTTCAGGGCATTCATGGAAAGTGATACAAACTTTAAAAAGTATGCACTCTCTTCCTCAGATGATTATAGTAGGCATTGATAATGATGGAATAAGCCGAATGAACGAATATACACCTTGGGAAATATATAATCAAGACTTAGGCCATTCCTTACAAATTGGAGGACAAGGGGATCAGTACGGAGAATTTGTTATGAATACTATAAAGCCTTTTATAGATTCTAATTATCGTACTAGACCTGAAAAAGAATACACAGGAATGTGTGGAAGTTCCCTAGGAGCTAATATAACTTCATATATGGGAATAAAGTATAAGGATCAAATCGGATGTTTAGGAATATTTTCATTAGCTAATTGGCTTACGGATTATGATTTCGATAATTATATAAAAGATAAAAGCTTAGATTCATCACAAAAGGTATATATACAAGTAGGAACTGAAGAAGGTGATTCAACAGATGAAAAATTAACGAATAAGAATCTTAAACAAATATATATTGATGGGTCTTTAAAGTATTACAGACAACTTATTAAGTCTGGTGTTCTTTTGGACAATATTCAGTTGGAGATTGTATCCAATGCTAAACATGAAGAAAAGGTATGGGCGAGATATCTTCCTAATTGTTTGAATTTTTTTAGTGTGGATTGGTAAATCTTCTACTTAAAACGAAGTTGTGAGTCCTAAATCTACCATAACGACTTTGGCTGGACTCTGAAATAACTAAATTATTGGTATAATCATAGTAAGCATTCAAATTATAGGAGGAACTTATGAAGATTTCAAAAAATGATGCATTGATATGGTTTGATTATTTTTCACAAATTGAAGAAGGAGAGGAAATTGACACTAAACACCAAGAAATAATTTATGCTACCCTTGTACAAATTGAGGCAGCAATTGATAATAGAAATGAGAAGTTAATGTCTGAAATAAAAAATCTACAAACTTTAGAGAACAGAACTTTTTTTGTGGGAAATATTGAAAAATTTCCAAATGGTTGTCGTTCTTGTCTTTTAGGAAATGGGTTGAGTGCCATTAGAAAAACTAATAAATGTAATTTGGATTGTAAATTTTGTTATAATTATGGACAATTCGAAAACATACCTCCAATTGGAGAAGGTATGTGGGAAATAGGGGGTACAAAATTTTATGAGAAAGATATAGATTTACTTCTTTCTATTCACAAAAAGCCAACTGGAATTGCTTATGTTTATTTAGAGCCATTTATGGAAATTGAAAAATACTATTCTTTTATTAAGAAATTTAATGATGCAGGAATTTATCAGCATATGTACACAAATGGGACTTTAGCAACTGAAGATAATTTGAAATCATTAGGAGAAGCAGGCCTAGATGAAATACGATTCAATTTAGGAGCATCTAAGTGTTCAGATAAAGTCATTGAAAATATTAGAATAGCTAAAAAATATATCAGGAATGTGGGTATTGAAACACCAATGACACCTGAGTTTTTTAGATTGTTTTTCAAGAAAAAACAAGCAATTTT
>CAZAJU010000087.1:0-6218 GCA_964485455.1 uncultured Tissierella sp. | reverse complement strand
CTCTAATCAATTATTAATAACTAAGAGATGAGTCAATTTAAGTTCATATTAGTATTTTAAGTGTAAAAATGAGTCTTTTAAGTGTAAAAAGCTCATTTTTATTTTTTTATGGTAACCTTAGAGCTAATAGTATAGTAGAATACATAAATTAATTGATAATTTTCATAAATAATACTGCTTGCATCGTAATATATTTAGCTTTTCAGATAATTATATGGTAAAATTTAAAAAACATACTATTTGAAGACGATTACGGAGAGGATGAGGCTTTGATGGGAATACATTAAGCTTACGGATCCAAAGGCTAAAAGAAGACAGTTTAATTAGGTTAATATTAAAAATTAAAATAATTTCTTAAAAAAGAAAAAAAGGAGAATTTCAATGGAAATCATAAAAAATCTATCAAACACAAGCCTTACAATTGCACTTAAAGGGAGACTAGACACTACAACTGCTCCAATGCTTGAAAAGGAGCTAAAAGAATCAACAGAAGGTATTACATCACTACTTATGGATTTCAAGGAGCTAGAGTATGTATCTAGTGCTGGACTTCGTGTAATACTTGGAGCTCAGAAGCAGATGAACAAACAGGGAAAAATGGAGATAGCAAATGCTAATTCTGATATAATGGAAGTTTTTGAAATCACAGGATTTGTTGATATTTTGACATTTATTTAATTGGTCTATATTTAATATATCTACCTATTTTGTTGTGGTTACTAAATAGATTGAACAGGTGGCGAGCATTATTCTCCCACCTGGTTTCAGTTGTATGAAGAAATCGCAAAGCAATCTCATATTTTATTTAAAGAGCCTGGACTTTATTTAAGGGAGAAAGAGGAGGAATATCTGTCGTGAAAGAGTTAACGGTTCCTGCACTAACTGCTGAACTCGAGAAGGTATTGGATTTTATAAATGAAGAGCTAGAGAGAAATGATTGTAGTAATAAGATAAAAATACAAATAGCAATAGCTGTTGAGGAGATTTTTGTTAATATTGCAAATTATGCCTATAACCCTAATATTGGAGATGCTACAATCAAAATTAGTATAGGAGGGGAGCCCCTTCAAGTTACAATTCAATTTTTTGATCTAGGAAAGCCCTATAATCCACTGGAAAATGAAGAACCCGATATTACTAAGTCTGCTGATGAAAGGGATATTGGAGGTTTAGGAATATTAATGGTTAAAAAGAGTATGGATGATGTTCAATATCAATACATAGATGGAATGAATATTTTGACTATTAATAAAAGATTATAATCAGAGTTAAAATTAATGGTTTACATAAAAATAATTAGACTGGAGGAATATGAATGACAGGGATATTCAGGCAATCAAGTGTAGATAGCATATCATCACCAGAACAGCTACACGATTATATTCGAGTTTCCAACCCTAGTGTTTGGGTTGTTTTATCTGCTGTTATGGTGTTAATTATCTCCCTATTGGTTTGGGGGATTTTCGGAGCAATGCCCACAGTGATAAAAAGCAACGCTGTTTTTCAGGGGGATAATCTAGTATGTTTTATTCCTAAGGAAGAGATGAAAACAGATATAGTTCCAGGTTTAAAAGTTATTGTTGAAGGCATGGAAGAGGGAATTATTAAAAGCATATCAAATCAACCGATTTCAATCAATGAAATTAAAGAAAAATATGGAAATTACGCTTCAGGAAATCTTATCCTTAGCCAGTGGAATGTAGAAGTTATAATCGATTCTGAAGGCTCTTATGTTGAAGGAACAATTTATCCTCTTTCAATTGTGACAGAAGAAACAAGACCCATCGATTTTCTCATAAATTAAGGGGGACACAAAATGAAAAAAACAGTTAAGGTACCTGTTGTTATGCAGATGGAAGCACTTGAATGCGGAGCCGCATCTCTAGCAATGATTCTTGCATATCATGGTAAATGGGTTCCATTGGAACAAGTACGTTCTGATTGTGGCGTTTCAAGAGATGGTTCTAATGCTAAGAATATTTTAATGGCTGCAAGAAACTATGGCATGATTGCAAAAGGTTATAGGTTTGAAAAAATAACAGATGATGTAATGATGCCGTGTATTATTCATTGGAACTTCAATCACTTTGTTGTTTTAAACGGATTTAAAAAAGGTAAAGCAGTGCTGAATGATCCAGCTAGGGGAACTGTAGAGGTTTCAATGGAGGAGTTTGATAAATCGTTTACTGGTATATGCCTGCAATTTCAACCTGATGAGTCTTTTGTAAAGGATGGAAAACCAAGAAGTGTTTTGAACTTTGCAAGGCAAAGACTAAAAGGAACCCTTGTACCGATAATTTTTGTAATGACTACAGGAATAATAACTACACTTATCGGAATTATAAATCCAGTCTTCAGTAGGGTTTTTATGGATAGAATCCTTACAAATCAGAATCCTGACTGGCTTTACCCACTGATTGCTTTAATGCTTATTATACTTGCTGCACAGGTTGCTGTTTCCTTTGTCAATGCTGTGTTTCTGCTTAAAATCCAAGGCAAGATGGCCATTGTTGCAAACTCGACATTTATTTGGCATGTGCTGAGGCTACCTGTTGAGTTCTTTTCTCAAAGAATGACCGGTGATATTGTATCAAGGCAATCATCTAACGAAGGGATAGCAAGCACATTAATTCAGCAGTTAGCTCCATTGGCTCTAAATTTTGCAACACTAATATTTTATCTATTTATTATGCTTCGCTATAGTGCACTACTTACTTTGGTCGGACTTGGTTCAGCATTGTTAAATATATTTATTGGACGGTATATATCTCAAAAGAGAATAAATATAACTCGTGGTATGATGCGTGATGGAGGAAAGCTTGCTGGCGCTACCATGTCAGGAATTGAAATGATTGAAACAATTAAGGCAAGTGGAGCTGAAAACGGTTACTTTGAAAAATGGGCAGGGTACCAGGCTTCTGTTAATACAGGATCAGTTAAATTTGCAAAGCTAAACCAGTATCTTGGAGCTATTCCCGGAGTGACTCAGATGCTTGCCAATACAGCAGTTCTAATGATAGGTGTAACACTTATTATGCAGAATAATTTTACTGTTGGTATGCTTCTTGCGTTTCAAGGATTTATGGCTTCATTTATGGCGCCAGCCAACTCTATGATTGGAGTGGGACAAAGTATCCAGGAAATGCGAACCTCTATGGAGAGAATAGAGGACATTATGAACTATAAACCTGATATTGATTATGAAAAATCAATTAATAAGGGAATCGAAAATGAACAAATAGATGGAATGGCTTTAGTTAATAATCTTGAAGAGATTGAAGAAGAATATGCAAAGCTTAGCGGAAATATTGTTATGAAGGATGTTACCTTTGGTTACTCAAGATTGGCAGAGCCACTTATTAAGGATTTTAATTTAACAATCAAGCCTGGAATGAAGGTTGCTTTTGTAGGTTCTTCAGGGTGTGGAAAATCAACTCTTTCAAAGCTAATTTCTGGTTTATACAAGCCTTGGTCTGGGGAAATTCTATTTGATGGAAAATCCCATGGAGAAATTCCACGTGAGGTTTTCACAGGCTCACTTTCAGTAGTTGATCAAGATATAACAATATTTGAAGATACAATTTCAAATAATATAAAGATGTGGGATAACAGTATTGAAGATTTTGAAATGATATTAGCAGCTAGGGACGCAAGGATTCATGAGGACATTATGCTTAGAGATGGTGGATATAGCCATAGGCTTCAGGAGGGAGGAAAGAACTTCTCTGGAGGTCAGCGCCAAAGGCTAGAGATTGCTAGAGTTCTTGCAGGAGATCCCACTGTTATAATCTTAGATGAAGCAACCTCAGCCCTTGATGCTAGGACTGAGGCAGAAGTTGTTCAGGCAATTACAGATAGAGGAATCACCTGTATAATTGTAGCTCATAGACTTTCAACTATTAGGGATTGTGATGAAATAATAGTGATGGATAAAGGAAATGTCATGGAGCGTGGTACCCACCATGAGCTTTATAAAAAAGGTGGGCTGTATGCACAATTAGTTTCTAATGAATAGGGGGGGAGCAGATGGCGTGGTTTGACGAACAAATAAAGCAGCGAATTAAAAATGACGATGAGAGCTTTTCAGATGCCTTTATAAATCTCTCTTCAGTTATTCTTGGCAAAGGTGTTACAGCATCCTTAAATGATGATAGACAAAAGGCAAATAATGCTATAGAAGAAGTTCTTAAGTTTTATCATATAAAACCAAAGGAAATTCCAGATGATGTTAAGGATGTGAATGATGTCCTTGAGTACCAGTTGATTCCCCATGGAATCATGAAGCGTATTGTAAAGCTTGAAGGAGAATGGTACAAGGATAGCATCGGAGTTCTTTTGGGGCAGACTGCCGATGGAGACCCTGTGGCTATTATTCCTAAAGGAATATCGGGTTATGAGTTTTTTGATTACAAAAGCACTAAGAAAATAAAGGTTAACAAAAATACCATTAATATGATAAAAGAAGAAGCAATTTGCTTTTATAAGCCGTTACCTTTAAAGAAGTTGGGGATTGTTGATTTGATAAGGTTTATGGTAGGTAGTATAAGCACTTCAGACATTATTATGGTTATTATTGCAACTATGGCAACAACAGGAATAGGTTTCTTTATGCCATATGTTAACAAGCTTATATTTGATAGAGTTATTCCAAGTGAAAAAATAAGTCTAGTAGTACCAATTACAGTACTTCTCTTAGGTATCAGTATTTCTTCGACTCTTATTGGAATAACAAGAACTCTTATCCTAAATAGGATACAGACTAAGCTTAATATTTCCGTACAGGCTGCGGCAATGGCAAGATTAATGTCATTACCAGCTACCTTTTTTAAGGATTATAGTTCTGGTGAGTTATCTATAAGAACTCAGAATATAAACTCCCTTTGCAATATGCTTGTAAATGCAGTATTGACTACAGGACTTACTTCGCTGTTTTCTCTAGCTTATATAACTCAGATAATGAATTACGCACCTTCACTGGTCATACCTGCTTTAATAATTATAGTTGCAACTATACTTTTATCGTTGATTTCTACCTTGCTGCAAATGAAAATTTCTAAACAGAAGATGGAAAATGGAGCTAAGCTTTCCGGGCTTGTGTTTGCGCTTTTCTCAGGAATTCAAAAAATCAAGCTGGCAGGAGCAGAAAAAAGAGCTTTCAGTAAGTGGGCAAATTTGTATCAAGTATCTGCATCACTTGATTATAATCCGCCTATTGTTATAAAGTTCAACCCAGTACTCACAACTTTACTTTCCTTGTCAGGAAGCATTGTGCTTTATTATTTTGCTGCAATTTCTAAGGTAAGCGTGGCGGACTACATGGCGTTTAATTTAGCCTACGGAATGACTGCAGGAGCACTGAATTCACTGGCAGGAGTAGCTCTTACATTTGCAGGAATTAAACCTGTTATGGATATGGCACTTCCAATACTTGAAGCAGTTCCGGAGGTTTCTGGGGGTAAAAAGGTGGTCACTAAGATTTCCGGGAATATTGAATTAAATAATGTATCTTTTTCCTATGGAGAAAACTCTCCATTGATAATTGATAACCTTTCTTTAAAAATAAGAGCAGGACAATATATAGCTATAGTTGGAAAGACAGGCTGTGGAAAGTCCACGCTTATGCGCTTGCTACTTGGTTTTGAAAAACCTCAGAAGGGTGCAATATATTATGATGGTAAGGATATAGAAAAGCTTGATCTTAAGTCCTTGAGAAAAAATATGGGTGTCGTTACTCAGAATGGTAAGCTTTTTACAGGGGATATATATTCTAATATAGTTATATCGGCACCTTGGTTGTCTCTAAATGATGCATGGGAAGCTGCAGAGCTTGCAGGAATATCAGAGGATATAAAAGCAATGCCAATGGGAATGCACACTATTATAAGTGAAGGCGGCGGAGGAATTTCTGGAGGACAACGACAAAGACTTATGATAGCAAGGGCGATAGCACCAAAGCCTAAAGTTCTAATGCTTGATGAGGCAACTTCAGCACTTGATAATATTACTCAAAAGCAGGTTTCAAGTTCCTTAGACAAGCTTAAGAGTACAAGAATTGTTATTGCTCATAGGCTTTCAACTATAAAGCACTGCGACAGGATTATAGTTTTAGATAAAGGCAAAATCATTGAGGATGGAAAATTTGATGAATTAATCGCTCAAAAGGGATATTTTGCAGACCTTGTAAAACGCCAGATGTTAGATGAGGATGATACATCAGG
>CAZAJU010000086.1:0-8501 GCA_964485455.1 uncultured Tissierella sp. | reverse complement strand
TGCGAATACTTAGGTTCCAGGATTTTTATTTTCTCTAACTGTCAAAGATGAGATTGTACCACGAACATGTATAAAATGCAAGGATAAAAAATAGCAATATGGATAGAATTTAACATAGTTAGACTTTTTAATAGTAGGAGGAGATAGATTTGTTTAATATTCATACGGATTTAGCAGTTGAAAGTAAGGAGATTTATGGTGAGGGAAGCAATAAGGAAATAGAAGGAGTTAAAGTTGAGGTAGAAGAGAAGGGAAAGTATTCTGTTACCAGGGTTGAGGTACTGGATAAAAGTGGAATGGAACAAATGCGAAAGCCTATAGGTAAATATATAACTATAGAGGTTCCAAGCTTAAATAAGACAGATGAGGATTTAAAAGATGAAATAAGTCAAGCTCTAGCCAAGGAAATATTAGGACTTAATCTTAATAAACCAGATTCCAAAATTCTAATAATTGGTTTAGGAAATTGGAATATTACACCTGATGCTCTAGGTCCTAAGGTAGTTGAAAGGGTTTTAGTAACTAGACAATATTTTATTAACTATAATAAGGAAAGTGATGAAACCATGGCAAATGTTGCAGCCATGTCACCGGGCGTTATGGGTATAACAGGAATTGAAAGTATAGATATCGTAAAAGGGATAGTGGATAAAATAAAGCCAGATCTACTTATAGCAGTGGATGCATTGGCTTCAAGGAAAATGAATAGAATCAATACTACAATTCAGATATCGGATACGGGTATAAGCCCAGGAAGTGGAGTAGGAAATAAGAGGACAGCTCTGAATAAGGAAACTTTGGGAATACCAGTAATTTCTATGGGTATCCCTACTGTTGTGAATGCTGCAACCATAGTAACTGATACTCTAGATTTGATTATAGATTCCTTAAAGAGTAATGCAGAGAAGGGAAAGGAGTTCTACAAGCTTTTGGATGAATTATCCGAAGAAGATAGATACTCTTTGATTGAAGAGGTGTTAAATCCATTTATGGCAAATACTATAGTTACACCCAAAGAGATAGATACAATTATAGATGATTTATCTATTATAATTGCTAATGGACTAAATATTGCACTCCATCCAGGAATAAACTTGGAGGATGTTAATAGGTATATGAGATAAAATCATAATGAACATTTCTATTGAATATAATTAGGTTAAGATATACTCTGACTCTTATTGATGGCAGGTATTGATAAAGTATAGAATAGGAGTGTTCAAATGAGGAGACGAAGAACTAAAAAATATTGGTATCCAAAGAGATATTGGAAAACTAAGAGACATGCTAGACGTGATTCAGAAAGAAAAGATATCTATCTAATGATGATTCTTGCCTGCCTCATAGTATTGAACTTGGGAGCAATTGCTATTAGATATGCTTCAAATCATTCTTTTATAAAGAGTGTATTTGGGCAAAAGGAGGAGAAAATTTCCTTTGATGAGCCTGCTATTGAGGATGAAGATGAAATGAAGACAGAAGAGGATTATATTATAGATAGGCTTGATGAGTACGAAAGCCTTATAATAATAAAGGGAAACACTGGGATAAGCTCCATAGAAAATATTCCAAAACCTCTAAATATAAATAAGCTTAAATTAAATAAGGATGAAAACTATATACTTATGTATCATACCCATGGAACAGAATCCTATTTAGTAGAAGATCCTTGGCTTTATCACAATCAGGATACGACAAAGAATGTAGTAAGTATTGGGGATGTTATGGTTAAGATACTTGAAGGGAAAGGGCATAAAGTTGACCATGTTAAAACTCTTCATGATTTGCCTAGCTACAGTAAATCCTACACCAGATCATCAAATACTATCAACACTAAAAAAGAGGAAAACCAGAATCTAAAAATCTTCCTTGATGTTCATAGAGATGGAGTTGCTTTTGATGCTACTTATAAGGAAAGGTTTTTAAAGACTGCAAAAACAGAAATAAATGGCATAAGTATGGGCACTTTTTCCTTAGTAATAGGGCCTGATACACCTAATTACGAGCAAGTGCTTAGCTTTGCTAAGTATATAAAGGCAGTTTCGGATACTCTTTATCCAGAACTTTGTACTGGTATCATAGTAAAGCCAAGAGGTAAGTATAATCTAAACTACTCAGATTATTCAGCTCTTCTTGAAATAGGTAGTAACCTAGTTACCCAAGAGGAAGCAATGGAAACCGCTAAACGAGTTGGAGAAATACTTTCTCTTGTTTTAGACAGTGTTATAGAATAATATTTAAAAAATCTGTAAAAAGTGATATAATCAGGTGAAGATATAGTTAGGAAATTTTAGGGGGTATTTTTTTGGAAGAAAAAAACAATGAAGAAAAATCTAAAAATGAAATATTTGAATGGATAAAGAGTATAGGTACTGCCATAATAATTGCTATACTTATAAAGACCTTTGTATTCAATACCACCTATGTTTTAGGAAACTCTATGTATCCAACACTTCATGAAAGGGATAGATTATTCGCATTAAAAATTCCTTTGTATTTTAATGGCCCTGAACGAGGAGATGTAGTAGTTCTATCAGCTCCAGATAATACAGATAAGGACTATATAAAAAGAGTAATCGGAGTAGCTGGAGACAGGGTAGAGATAATAGATGGCAAGGTTTATGTTAACGACATTATTCTTGAAGAAAATTATATCGAAAAGGATTCATTTACCCATATCTATAATGAAAGCTCCTGGGAGGTTCCTGAGGGACAGGTTTTCGTCTTAGGTGACAATAGAGAAGAAGGGGCTAGCAAGGATAGTAGATACTTCGGATGTGTTGATGTAGATACAATAAAGGGTGTTACAGGCTTTAGATATTTTCCATTCGATAATAGATTTGGAAGTATAGATTAATTAGTATATTATTCATAGGGCAGGGAAACCTACCTATGGTGATAATATGGAATCTAGGTTGGATAGATATAAGAAAAGAAAAAGAGATAGGTTTATAAAATTCTTAAAAAGCTTTGTACTATCACTCCTAGGGAGTCTGCTAATTTTTTCTTTATTTAAAGTAAATGAGACTATAGTGGATTTAAATGTACTGGACAATTCGAAATTACTGGAACTGGATTTAAGGGACCATGCTTTTACCATACTAGGGGAGACATATGTTTTTAACATAAGAAGTAGTACAAAATAAGACCAGCTTACTGGTCTTTTGTTTTACATAATATTAATATTTTGCTATAATTAGTTGAATAGGTTGATGTTCAAAGGAGGAAAATAATGCAAGTTAAGCAAGAAAACATAAGAAATTTTTCTATAATAGCTCATATAGATCACGGTAAGTCAACTTTAGCAGACAGACTTATCGAGAATACGGGGATGCTTTCCAGTCGTGAGATGCAGTCTCAGGTGCTGGATAGTATGGACCTTGAAAGAGAAAGAGGTATTACCATAAAGCTAAAGGCCATTAGGCTATTTTATAAGGCTAAAGATGGAGAGGAATATATATTAAATCTAATAGATACCCCGGGACATGTGGATTTTACATATGAGGTATCAAGGTCTTTGGCAGCTTGTGAAGGTGCTATTTTAGTCATAGATGCTACACAGGGTGTAGAGGCACAAACACTAGCCAATGTATATTTGGCACTAGATCAAGACCTTGAAATATTGCCTGTAATTAATAAAATCGACCTTCCAAGTGCGCGTCCGGAAGAGGTAAAAAAAGAAGTTGAAGATATTATAGGTATTGATTGCTCTGAGGCTCCTTTGATCTCAGCAAAGGAAGGATTGAATATAATTCAAGTACTAGAAGATATAGTTACTAAGGTCCCCGCACCAAAGGGAGATAAAAACGGTCCTCTTAAGGCTTTAATATTTGACTCCTATTATGATAGTTATAAGGGAGTAACCTGCTATATAAGAGTAGTTGAGGGAACTATAGAACCTGGGATGGAAATCAAGATGATGTCTACCGGCAAAAAATTCGAGGTTACAGAAGTAGGAGTAGTTACATCACGCCATATGCCTCTTGGAAAATTAATGGCTGGAGAGGTAGGTTATGTAACTGCAAGCATTAAGAATGTAAAAGAAGCAAGGGTTGGAGATACCATTACAGACGCCAACAATCCAACAGGGGACCCCCTTCCAGGATATAAAAAGGTTATACCTATGGTATATTGCGGAATTTATCCTGCAGAAGGCGAAGATTTCTCTTCAGTAAGAGATGCCTTGGAAAAGCTTCAGGTGAATGATGCAGCCCTTGTATTTGAACCGGAATCCTCAGTTGCCCTTGGATTTGGTTTTAGATGTGGATTTTTAGGGCTTCTTCATATGGAGATTATTCAAGAAAGACTTGATCGTGAATTTGATCTTAATATAATTACTACTTCACCTAGTGTAATATACAAGGTAATTAAAAAAGATGGCACAATTCTGGAGATTCAAAACCCGTCTAATTTACCACCTCAAACTGAAATAGAATATATGGAGGAGCCTATAGTTAAAGCAGCTATTATGACACCAACTGATTATGTAGGTACTATAATGGAGCTTTGTCAAAATAAGAGAGGTAGCTTTATTAATATGGAGTATTTGGAGGAGAAGAGAGTTACCCTTCATTATGAACTTCCACTTAATGAGGTAATCTATGATTTCTTTGATGCCCTTAAATCAAAGACCAAAGGTTACGCATCCTTTGACTATGAGTTAATAGGCTATAGAAGAAGTGAACTTGTTAAGCTTGATATACTAATTAATTCTGAACTTGTGGATGCATTCTCCCTAATAGTTCATGAAGAAAAAGCTTATGAAAGAGGTAGAAATATTGCAGAAAGACTAGTAGATGTAATTCCGCGCCATCAGTTTGCAGTTCCTATTCAAGCAGCCATTGGCTCAAAGGTAATAGCCAGAGAGACCATAAGAGCTCTTCGTAAAGACGTACTTGCAAAATGTTATGGTGGAGACATATCAAGAAAGAGAAAACTTCTAGAGAAACAAAAGGAAGGAAAGAAGAGAATGAGACAGATAGGCAGCGTAGAGGTTCCACAGGAAGCCTTCCTAACTGTATTAAAATATGATGAAAAATAAATGCACACCTAGTGTGCATTTATTTTTCATCACCTAACCCTTTTATATAGGAGGATTTATGTTAAAATTTAGTCTTTATATCCATATACCATTTTGTGAAAAAAAGTGCTATTACTGTGACTTTGTATCGTTTCCTGAAAATAGACAAATAGGTTTATATATAGATAATTTAATTAAAGAGCTTTCACTATATAAAAATCAACTATCCCCTTATGAAATTGATACTATATTTATAGGTGGAGGAACTCCCACCTCCATAGACCCAGTTTATATAAAAAGGATCATGGACTATATATATGAGAACTTCAATACAAAGAAGACCAGAGAAATCACCATGGAAGCTAATCCGGGAACTATAGACAGAGAAAAAGCTGTAACATACAAAGAAATAGGTATAAATCGTATAAGTATGGGGCTCCAATCCCTTGATAACAATTTATTGAAATCAATAGGTAGAATCCATACAGCAGAGGATTTTATAAAATCCTTTAATATTCTTAGGGAGGTAGGCTTCAATAATATCAATGTAGATTTAATGCTTGGACTACCTTCTCAAAGCTTAGAAAATTTATTGAATACCATAAATAAGGTGATGGATTTAGACATAGAGCATATATCCCTATATAGTCTTATTATTGAAGATAATACCCTCATTAATAATTGGTATAGGAAAGGACTTTTAGAACTCCCATCTGAAGAATTGGATAGAGAAATGTATCATAAGGCAATAGAGCTTATGGAGTCTAAAGGATATCATCAATATGAAATCTCTAACTTTTCAAAGCCAGGTTTTGAATGTAAGCATAATTTAGTATATTGGAGGGTAGAACCATATTTAGGAGTTGGACTTGCTAGCCATTCCAATTTATTTTCTAAGAGATTTTGGAACACTTCAAAAATTAATCTATATAACCATCTATTAGAAAAAGGGAAAGCTCCTGTTGAAGGTGAGGAGACAATCCAACGAAATATGGAAATTGCAGAATATGTGATTTTGGGTTTGAGATTAAATCAAGGGATTTTAAAAAAGGAATTTATGGGTAGATTTAATATTGAATTGGATAGTATATATAAGAAGGTTATTGACAAGCATGTTAAGGGTGGCTTGCTTTACGAAAATGACAAGAGTATAAGCTTGACAAATAAAGGTCGAGATTTATCCAATATAGTTGAAGTAGATTTTATGCCTTAATTAAATAATACTCTTGACAAAGATGATAATCAGTGGTAATTTAATACTATAAGATTAGCACTCATCAAGATAGAGTGCTAATAACAAAAGAACCATCCAAAATAGAGGTGATAACATGTTGGATGAGAGAAAATTAAAGGTGCTTTATGCTATTATAAATAGCTATATATTAAGCGCAGAGCCTATTGGCTCTAGAACCATTTCAAAGCATTATGATTTAGGGGTAAGCTCAGCTACTATCAGAAATGAAATGTCCGACTTGGAGGAGCTAGGACTTTTAAATAAACCTCATTCATCTGCAGGAAGGGTTCCATCGGATAAGGCATATAGACTATATGTAAATTGGATTTTAAACCAGCATTCTATATCACTAGACGAAGGTAAGAAGGAAAAGATCAAGCAAATTCTTATTAGCGAGTCTAAAGAAATTGATCATTTGTTACAAACCTCCGCTAAAGTACTATCTGAAATAACTAATTATACTTCTTTAGCTATATCTCCTCAATTTAAGAATAGCAAAGTAAAGCATATGCAGCTAGTACCTATAGATAAGAATCAGGTGCTATTCATTGTTGTAAATAACTCTGATGTAGTTAAGAACTCCATTTTCAAATTAGAACAAGAAGTTTCAGCTGATACCTTAAATACTATATCCAACTTTTTAAACAACAAGCTTAGGGGCTTATCCTTCGCAGAAATTGGTAAAGTTTTCAACTCTGATGATTTTAATGAGATTTTAAACTATAAGCAAATATTAAATGAGCTTATACCTATGTTGAATAAATCCTTTGAAACCACTGAAAATGTAGAGTTGTTCTCTGAAGGGATAACAAGGATATTAAACTTTCCTGAATATAAGGATATAGACAAGGCAAGGTCCATTATTTCATTTATAGAGGATAAGGATTTATTGTTGGAATTATTATTGAAGAACTCCTATAAACAAGATGTTTCAATCATTATAGGAGATGAGAACCAACATTCTCAGTTAAAGGATAGCAGTATATTAACTGCAACCTATAGCATTGGAGGCATGACAATCGGGAAAATAGGTATAATAGGTCCAACAAGAATGGACTATTTAAAGCTTATAGATACATTAAGATTGTTTTCGGTAAACATAACCGAAATCCTAGATATGCTAGTAGGAAAATGATGATGAGGTGATAGGAAGAATGGGTAATAATGAATTTGATATAAAAAATGACGCTGAAGATATTGAAATCAACGAAGCTGAAGAAACTGCAACTGTTGATTCACCAGATATAGATAATGATTTAATTGCAAAAAAAGATGAGGAAATAGGTGAATTAACAAACAAACTATTGCGCCTCCAGGCTGATTTCGTTAATTATAAAAAACGAGCAGAAAAGGATAAAGAGAACTCAATAGATTATGGTTTTGAATCTATGGCTTGTGAGATATTGCCTATAATAGACAACTTTCAAAGGGCCTTGGAGGTAGAAACAGATAAGGAAGATGGTTTCTTCAAAGGAATACTAATGATTTCAGAGCAGCTTCTTAATATGCTTAATAAGAATAACGTAACGGAAATCGAGTCAGTAGGCGCTGACTTTGATCCTAACTTCCATCATGCAGTGTTTATGGAAGAAAGTGAAGAGTATGAATCTGGCAAAGTTATAGAAGTCCTTCAAAAAGGATATAAGTATAAAGAAAAAGTAATTAGACCTGCTATGGTTAAGGTCGCAAAATAATCTTATTTATATAAAACAGGAGGAATTTAAATGGGAAAAATAATAGGAATAGACTTGGGTACTACAAATTCATGTGTAGCTGTAATGGAAGGTGGAGAGGCTATAGTTATACCTAATATAGAAGGAAATAGAACTACCCCTTCAGTAGTTGCATTTACAAAAGATGGAGAAAGATTAGTTGGAGAAACAGCTAGAAGACAAGCAATTACAAATCCAGATAGAACTATCCAGTCCATAAAGAGAGAAATGGGTAGTGATCACAAGACTAATATAGATAATAAGGGATATTCACCTGAAGAGATTTCAGCTATGATTCTACAAAAGATTAAAATGGATGCTGAGAGCTACTTGGGAGAAACCGTAGAAGATGCAGTAATTACTGTTCCAGCATATTTTACTGATAGTCAAAGACAGGCAACTAAGGATGCTGGAAAGATTGCAGGATTAAATGTAAAGAGAATTATCAACGAGCCTACAGCAGCAGCTTTAGCTTATGGCATGGATAAAGAAGATGGACAGCACAAGATAATGGTATTTGACCTTGGTGGAGGTA
>CAZAJU010000085.1:0-8557 GCA_964485455.1 uncultured Tissierella sp. | reverse complement strand
GAAGTTTATCATCTCTAAATCCTCAAACACAATATGGTGGAGATGTACTTAGTAGGATTACATATTGTATGGAAAATCCATCAGGTGCGCTTATACTTCAGCAATTAATTGTAGATGAGATAAATAAGACCATCAAGAAAATTGTAGGCAATATATATAATGTAGGAGATATATATCATATTGTAATTTCAGCAAATACTACTATGATGCACCTATTACTGGGCATAAGTCCTGAATCCTTAGCAAGAGCCCCATATAGGCCAATATTTTTGACCTGTGATGACCTTAAGGCAAAAGAGATAGCATTAGAAGGAAACAAGGAAGCTATACTAAGTATAATTCCTGCTGCTTCATCCTATGTAGGTGGAGATATAGTATCGGGTATTATGGCATCGGGTTTTCAAAAGAATAATGAAGCTGTATTTATAGATATAGGCACCAATGGAGAACTAGCAGCTTTAAAAAACACAAGGATTATTTCCACATCTACAGCAGCAGGTCCAGCCCTTGAAGGAATGAATATAGAATGTGGGTGTCGTGCTGAAGAAGGAGCTATTGAAAGATTTGATATAGATGAGGAATTTAATATTCATTACACAACCATAGGTGGTGGAAAGGCTATAGGTATCTGTGGAAGTGGACTAATAGACATAGCTGGAGCCTTGGTTAAAAGAGGAATCCTAATGAAGTCAGGTAGGTGGACCAAAGACTTGGATCCTAAGATAGGCCATAGACTAGTGGATAAGAAATTCTATATAACAGAAGATATCTATATTTCTCAAAAAGATATAAGACAAATTCAGCTGGCAAAAGGGGCCATAGCTGCAGGTGTAATTATGATGCTAGATGAGATTGGCTTAAGGATAGAAGATATTCCAAAGGTATATATTGCAGGAGCCTTTGGCTATCATATAAGTCCAGATAATATAAGAGAAATCGGCTTAATACCTAAAGGCTTTAATGGAGAGATAATCTTCTTGGGGAATACCTCCCTGGAAGGAGCCAGACTTTCCTTAATTAATAGCAGAAAGCATAATAAGGTAAATGAGATCAAGGAAAATATAAAGGTACTGGAACTATCCCTTAAAGAAAACTTCCAAGATGTGTTTGTATCTCAGCTTAATTTCTAAAGAGGTGATAAAGTGGCAGTTGCAAAAATATTTAAATGTCCAGGGAATGAAGCTGAATCTATACCTGAGCCTATACTTGAGAACTTAGGTATTTCTTTTGAAGAAATAAATAAGGATGCTTATAAGATGGCTAGCCTGTCTAAGAGAATAAAGGAATATAATAATAGTGAGTATTGTACATTACCATTTTGCAATACCGTAGAAGCTCAATCCTTTGGGTCAAGAGTAATATTTGACCATATAGTAGGTAATAGAATAGGAGACTATGCTATTAAAGACACTAGTCAAATAGAAGATATGTTGAAAATGGATTTGAGTAATAGCAGGGCAGCAGAGCTTTTAAAGGCCATTAGAATCTTAAAGGAAGATGGAGAAAAGGTAGTGGTCAATGTAACCGGTCCAATTAGCCTTGCAACATCTATTATGGATAGTAAAACATTCTATAAGCTTATTAGAAAAGATACAGAAAAGACAAGTAAATTGTTAAAGACAATCGAAGATAGTTTAGTAGACTATATGCTTGAATCCATAAAAAGTGGAGTTGATATCATATCCTTTGCCGACCCAACAGGTGGCATGGATATAGTGGGACCCAAGGTATATAAAGAAGTATCAGGTAAATCCACCTATAATATATTGAAAAGAATAGAAGGCCAAATGAGACAGGCAATAATCCATCTTTGCGGCAAGACATCTACCTCTCTGGAAGCTATAGGTCTTATTGAAACTCAAAAGCTTGATGTTGAAGGTAGTAATTATTTTGAAATGTTAAAAAACATAAAAAATGAAAGAAAAGATATAAATTTTATTGGACATTGGTGCATGAAACAGCAGAATAAGAATAATGTAGTAATTTGCTGTGAACTTATGTAAGATGCTAACAATTAGGATGAATTAGACAAGGTGGGGATTTAATCCCCACTTCTTAATAATTAACACTGTATCACCTGATTTTTAGTCAATTATCTATACTATAATTGTCTCCTCCTTATTAGGGTATTAAAAAGTTATTTGACTATAGAAGTTTTTATGGTATGATGTAAGGAATTAATTATACGTTAAATTTAAGGAGTAAATTATGGAAAATCTCATTAGACATAAATCTTTTAAAGGATATTATTTTTTAGGCCTTAGCTATTACTTTAGCTACGGCTATTTTTCATGAAAAGATAAGTGGGTTCTTTAAATTAATGAGTAAAGATATATATAAATGTAAAAAAGACTCGTTAGAGTCTTTTTTTGTACCAAAAAGGAGGAGCATATTTTGAGAGAGAACTTCGATATACACGAATTTAATATTACAATAATTGGCCTAGGGCTTTTAGGAGGCTCTTATGCTAAGGCATTAAAGAAGCTAAATCCAAAGAATATATGGGCAGTTGATATAGATGAAAAAGCTTTGATGGATGGTGAAAAATTAGGGGTAATTAATAAAGGGTATATGGATCCAAAGGAGCCTCTAATCAACTCGAATATGGTAATTATCTGCCTATATCCTAATCTTTTAAAGAAATTTATAAAGGATAATAAGGAATATTTTAAACCCCATACTATAATTACCGATGCTACAGGAATTAAAAATGGCTTTATAGATGAGATTAACAGCCTATTACCTGAGGATGTGGACTTCGTATTTGGGCATCCCATGGCAGGAAGGGAAAAGAAGGGACTAGAATACTCTTCAGCAGAGGTTTTTGAGGGAGCTAACTACATACTCACTCCAACGGAAAGAAACAAGGAGACATCACTTTTAATCGTAGAGCTTATAGCAAGAGGGATGGGTTTTAGAAACGTAGTAAGGGTAGCTCCCCAGAAGCACGACGAAATCATTTCATTTACATCACAACTTCCCCACGCTATTGCCGTAGCACTTATTAACAGTGACAATCTAAATATTAATACAGGTAAATTCATTGGGGATAGCTACAGAGAGCTTACAAGGATTGCAAATATCAATGCAGAATTATGGAGTGAGCTATTCTTAGGAAATAAGGATAACTTAATAAGTAAGATAGAAGTCTTCGAAGAGAAGATGAAATTAATAAAACAAGCAATAATAGATGATGATAAAGAAGCACTAGAAAATGAATTTAAGGAATCCAGCAGGAGAAGAAGTCAGTTATAGGAGGGCATCATGAAACAAGTACGAATAAATCCTAAGATACTAAAGGGAACAATAAGCATTCCACCGTCGAAAAGTCTTTGTCACAGGGGGATAATTGCAGCAGCTCTTTCTCAGGAAGAAAGCATGATTTCGAATGTGATATTTTCAGATGATATTCATGCAACATGTGAAGGAATGGAGAAGCTAGGTGCAAGGATAGAAGATATGGGAAATGGTCGACTTAAGATTAAGGGCAATCTTCTAGATGTAGAAGAGAGCATAAATATAGACTCCAAGGAATCAGGCTCTACCTTAAGATTTTTAATTCCAATATCCATGCTAAAGGAAAACACAAAAGTTTTCACAGGTAGGGGAAAGCTGGTTTCTAGACCATTGGAATCATACTATAAAATCTTTGATGAGCAGGGAATAAATTATTCCACTGAAAATGGAAACTTACCTCTAGAAATCCAAGGCAAACTAAATCCTGGAAATTTTGAAATCGAAGGGAATATTAGCTCCCAATTCATTACAGGTCTCTTATTTACCCTTCCCCTATTAGATGGGGATTCAAGGATTATAGTCAATGGTGATTTGGAATCCAAAGGCTATGTAGACTTAACCCTAGATACCTTAAATAAGTTTGGAATTAGTATAGAAAATAAGAATTATAAAGAATTCTTTATTAAAGGAAATCAGGTCTATAAAGCTAGGGATTATAGAGTTGAAGGAGACTTCTCCCAGGCAGCCTTCTGGTTGGTGGCCGGAATTATAGGCGAAGAGATTACATCCCTAGACTTAAATATAGACTCCCTTCAAGGGGATAAGGTCATAATGGACATTATAAAGAGAATGGGTGGAGATATAGAAATCTTAGAGGATAAGGTAATCACAAGAAGATCACAAACAAATGGGACCATAATAGATGCATCCCAATGCCCAGATATAGTACCTATTCTTACAGTCTTGGCAGCTTTAAGCGAAGGTGAAACGAGAATCATAAATGCAGCAAGGCTTAGAATTAAAGAATCAGACCGTCTAAAGGCCATATCTACAGAGCTAAATAAACTTGGAGCTGACGTAGTGGAGCTTGAAGATAGTCTCCTAATCCAGGGTAAAAAAATGCTAAAGGGTGGAATCGTAGACAGCTGGAATGACCATAGAATTGCAATGAGTTTGGCTATAGCATCCTTTAGATGTACAGAGGAAGTCATAATTACTAATAGTGATTCAGTTAGTAAATCCTATCCTCATTTCTGGGAGGATTTTAAAAAGATTGGAGGAGAAATAGATGAGCTCTAATTGGGGAAAAAATATAAAACTATCCATATTTGGTGAATCCCATGGTCAAGCTATAGGAATAAATATAGGAGGCCTACCTTCTGGAATTGAATTGGACTTAGATGAGATTAAGATGGAGATGAAAAGAAGGGCTCCGGGGCAGAATGCGATCTCTACTCCAAGAAGCGAAAAGGATGAATTTGAAATTTTAAGTGGATTCTTTAATAATAAGACCACAGGAACTCCTTTATCCATGATTATAAGAAATACTGATACAAGGTCCAAGGATTATTCCAGAACTAAGGATCTAGCTCGTCCGGGACATGCTGATTACTCAGGGGATATAAGATACCTTGGGCACAATGACTATAGAGGAAGTGGACACTTTTCTGGTAGAATAACTGCTCCTATAGTATTTGCAGGAGCCATAGCAAAGCAGATTCTAAGAAAAAAGAATATATATGTTGGAAGTCATATAAAATCCATAGGAGATATTGAAGAGGATTACTTCGATAGTCTAAACCTAAAGCCGCAACTAATAGAGGAATTGAGAAGGAAGAGATTCCCTGTTTTAGATGATAAGATAGGTGAGCTAATGGAGGAGGCAATACTAAAGGCTAAGGAGGATGAGGATTCCATTGGTGGAGTCCTTGAAGTGGCAGTAGTCAATCCCCCTGCTGGTATGGGCAGTCCATTTTTCGAATCAGTGGAAAGTAACATTGCTCATATGGTATTTTCCATTCCTGCTACTAAGGGTATAGAATTTGGAGCAGGCTTTAATATTACTAAAATGAGAGGGTCTCAAGCCAACGATGAATACTTTATGGATGGAGATAGGGTAAATGCCTACTCAAACAATAATGGGGGTATCATAGGAGGAATCACAAACGGTTTACCAATAATATTTAGGGTGGCCATTAAACCTCCAGCATCTATTGGAAAAAAACAAA
The DNA here is from genome assembly GCA_964485455.1 of uncultured Tissierella sp. Taxonomy (GTDB): domain Bacteria; phylum Bacillota; class Clostridia; order Tissierellales; family Tissierellaceae; genus Tissierella_B. Next base: position 3,092 of record CAZAJU010000085.1, on the reverse strand, counting down.
GAACCATAGATATGGTAAAGAAGGAAAATACTGAAATCGAGGTTGTAGGAAGACATGACCCTTGTATAGTCTTAAGGGCAACCCCTGTAATAGAGGCTGCAACAGCTCTTGTAATACTTGATCAACTCTTGGAGGTGAAGCAGGACAATGACATATTTAGACGACCTTAGGAAGGAAATAGATGAGGTAGATAAAAGCTTAGTAGAACTCTTTGAGAAGAGAATGGAAATAGTCACAGAGGTAGCTAAGTATAAGATAGAAAACAAGGTTCCCGTATTAAATAGCTCTAGGGAAGGGGAAGTAATCAAGAAAAATACAGAACGATTAAAGAACAAGGAATTAGATATATATCTCAAGGAATTTTTTATCAAGCTAATGGACCTAAGCAAGAACTACCAAAAGCATAAAATTGACAATGCCAAGTCCCAGATCAAAGTTTGCTACCAAGGAACTACAGGGTCTTACAGTGAACAAGCCCTACTTGAGTACTTTGGTGAAGAAGTAAATTCCTATCCTGTTAATAAGTTTGAAGATGTCTTTAAAGAACTTAAGGATGAAAATTCCCATTATGGTGTGCTACCTATAGAAAACTCTTCTACGGGAGCAATAAATGAAGTATATGACCTCTTAAGAAAATACGGACTTTATATTGTGGGCAACATAGCATTAAAGATAAATCACAATTTAATAGGACTAAAAGGTAGTAAACTAGAAGATATAAGGGAAGTTTATTCCCATCCACAAGCCTTAGAGCAGTGCAGTGACTTCTTAAGTAAAAAAGAATGGGTCCTAGTTCCATATCAAAATACAGCCATGGCTGCAGAGCTTATCAAGAGTAAAGAAGCTAATTATATGGCAGCCATAGGCAGTAGGAAGGCTGCAGAAGTAAACGACCTAGAAATTATTAAGGAAAATATAAATAACAACAATAGCAATTATACTAGGTTTATAATCATAGGAAGAAGCCTTGAAGAAAGAGATGAAAATAACGCTATAAGCATAGTCTTTTCTAATCCTCATAAGCCTGGAGCTCTTTATGATAGCCTAGGAATATTTAAGAAAAACAACCTTAATATGATAAGAATAGAGTCCAGACCAATAATAGGGTCACCATGGGAATACTTCTTCTATGTTGATTTAGAAGGGGATATTAATAGTGATAATGTGAAGAAGGCCTTAGGTGAGATTCAAAACAATAGTAATTACTTTAAGATCCTTGGCTATTACAAAAATATTTAGGATTTAAATATATATATATAGAGTGATCTTAGGATCACTTTTTTCCATTATGGAAATTAATATTAAATTAATATATAATAAAATAGAGACAAACTTAGGAGATGATGGGAGGTAATTTTATGAGGGGAATAGGAACATCTCCTGGAATAGCCATTGGTAAAGCATTTATATATGAATCATATAAGACTGATATAGAGAAAGTTCATGTAAAGGATATAGATTATGAAATATCCAGACTAGATAATGCAATTGATGTGATTCGAAAGGACATCCAAGTGTTATATGATATGTCCTTGGAATGTATAGGAAAATCAAACGCAGAGATATTCAATGCACATTTAATGATATTAGAAGACCCGGATCTTTATAAATCTGTGATTGAAAAAATTCAAGCTGAAAGCGTAAACTGCGAGTGGGCTATGAAGCAAACAACACAGTATTTTATATCCCTTTTTGATGAAATTGAAGATGAATATCTAAAAGAAAGGGTTTTAGACGTAAGGGATGTAACCCATAGGGTACTAGATCATTTATTGGGTATCCAACCCGTGGATTTATCCAACATAGAAAAAGGTACAATAATAATTGCAGAAGATCTAACCCCTACTGACACTATGCAAATGAATCGGGACAATGTATCTGGATTTATAACAGAGCTAGGAGGAAAAACATCCCATACCACAATAATTGCAAGACGATTTGGAATACCGGCTATAGTTGGAGTTAAAAATATCCTGGACTTGGTTAAGGATGGAGATATAGTTGCAATAGACGGTGAAAGCGGAGAGTTCATAATAAATCCTAACGATGAAGAGATTCGGATTTTCGAGAAGAGACTTGCCTTACTGGATTTTGAAAAGAATAAATTTTTATCTATGAAGGGTGAGGATACAATATCCTTAGATGGTTACAAGGTTCAATTGGCTGCCAACATAGGTTCAGTAGATGAAGTAGACCATGTGCTTGATAATGATGGTGAAGGAGTGGGACTCTTCAGGACGGAATTTCTATTTATGGATAGGGATTCTTGTCCAGAAGAGGAGGAGCAATTCTTAGCATATAGGTATGCAGCAGAAAGGCTTGGAAATAGACCCTTAATCATAAGAACTTTAGATATAGGTGGGGACAAGGATTTGTTCTATTTAAACTTGCCAAAGGAGTTAAATCCGTTTCTAGGTTATAGGGCTATTAGATTATGCTTGGACCAAGAAGATATGTTCAAGATTCAACTTAGGGCTATTTTGAGAGCTAGTGTCTATGGCAATGTGAAAATTATGTTTCCTATGATATCTAGTATTAAGGAATTAAGAGAGGCTAAGCTAATTGTTGATAAAATCAAAAGGGAGTTAATAGAGGAGAATATTCCTTTCGATGATAATATAGAAATTGGAGTAATGGTTGAAGTACCAGCAGTTGCTGTGCAATCTAGAACCTTTGCTAAGGAAGTCGACTTCTTCAGCATAGGAACCAATGATTTAATACAGTATACATTAGCAGTGGATAGAGGCAACAACCATATATCTGACCTATACAATCATTATCATCCAGCAGTGATAGGCTTAATCCGAATGACAATAGAAAATGCACACAAGGAAGGTATTTGGGTAGGCATGTGCGGAGAGGCTGCAGGAGATGAGAAGCTTATACCACTTTTATTAGCTATGGGAATAGATGAACTAAGCATGAATCCATCATCCATATTAAAAGCCAGACATATTATAAAAAATACTTCAAAGGAAAAGATTGAATCTCATCTAGATACAATTTTAAGTCTAGCAACAGCTGAAGAAGTAGAAGAGTATTTAGATAAAAACAAAGCTTAACTAAGGGAAATCCCTAGTTAAGCTTATTTT
>CAZAJU010000084.1:0-8681 GCA_964485455.1 uncultured Tissierella sp. | reverse complement strand
CTTTGCTAATATATAAGGAGTGATACTGTGGATAAGGAAAGAATTGAGAAAGCAGTAAGAGAGATATTATATGCAATTGGAGAAGACCCAGATAGAGAAGGACTGTTAGATACACCAAAGAGAATGGCTAGAATGTATGAGGAAATATTCGCAGGTTTAAGCGAAGACCCTAAGAAATACTTAGAGGTATATTTCCAAGATGAGAAATATGAAGAGCTAGTATTGATTAAGGATATACCTTTCTATTCAGTATGTGAGCATCATCTAGTTCCGTTTTTTGGTAAAGCTCATGTAGGTTATCTTCCAAAGGGTGGTAGACTTACAGGACTTAGTAAGCTTGCTAGAGTTGTAGATACTGTTGCAAAGAGACCTCAGCTTCAAGAAAGGTTGACTGCTACTGTAGCAGATGCCATAGTTGAAAAGCTAGATCCATACGGTGTAATAGTAGTAGTAGAGGCTGAGCATATGTGCATGACTATGAGAGGGGTTAAAAAACCAGGTTCAAAGACAATTACCTCTGCTGTTAGAGGAACCTTTGCTACTGATTCAAAATCTAGAGCAGAAGTATTATCAATGATTAATAAATAATTTGGGAAGAATGAAAAGCTTAAGTTACAAAGAAAAACTATCATGTTTTCAAACAAAGAATTAAGCTTTAGTGAGAAGACATAATACTGTTAGAGCCTATGTTACTTATGCAATGATTAGAGGTGAATAATTTGGATTGTATTTTAATGAAAAACATGGTTTTTTATGGTTATCATGGTGTAATGCAGGAGGAGAAGGTCCTAGGCCAGAAATTCCATATAGATGCTAAGCTGTATTTAAACCTAAAAGGTGCAGGAAGGACAGATGACCTAAATCATACTGTAAGTTATGCGGAAGTTTATGAGGTTATAAAAAAGGTAGTCACTGAAGAACGTTTCGATCTTTTAGAAGCACTATCCCATAGATTGTGCGCAAGGATATTATCCGATTTTGAGATAATACAGGAGGTTGAAATAACTATTAGAAAACCAGGTGCCCCTGTGGCTGGTATCTTTGATTACTTTGGTGTAGAGATTAAAAGGAGTAGAAATGACTATGCATAGAGTTTATCTTGGTTTAGGAAGCAATATTGGAGAAACTAGAGATAACATAGAAAATGCTCTGGAACTTTTGAAAAGCAAAGTCAAAATTCTTAAAAGGTCCTCATTCTATGAAACAGAACCTGTAGGCTTCAAGGACCAGCCTTGGTTTCTTAATATAGTTATTAAGGGAGAAACTGAATTAAATCCCTATGAGCTTTTGGAATATACCCAAAGTATAGAAAAAGGAATGAAAAGGATTAAAACCATAATAAATGGACCTAGGAATATAGATGTTGATATTTTACTATATGATGACTTAAAAATTGAGTCGGAAAATCTTACTATTCCACATCCAAGAATGCAGGAAAGAAACTTTGTTATGGTGCCTTTATTTGAAATCGAGCCCGAGATAGTGCTTGATAATAAACATATTAAGGATATCCTAGAAAACCTAAAGGGTGAAGAAATTAGAAAGGCTATAGATTAATGGATAGAATCAATTGTATTCTAGAAAATGAAGAATTCAAACTCTATATTAAGACGAATGAAGCTCTTGAGACTGACAGGGTCTTTTGTCATCACGATATAAATCACTTCATGGATGTTTGCAGGGTGGCATATATTCTCAATCTAGAAAAAGGCTATGGCATAGATAAGGAATTAATATATGCAGCAGGTCTTCTTCATGATATCGGAAGATGGTTGGAATACAAGGAAGGAAAGGACCATGCCATTGTAAGTGCTGAGCTAGCTGAACCAATTCTAACTAAATGCGGTTTTACATCAGTAGAGATTGATCAAGTTCTTGGGGCTATTAGAGCACATAGACAAAAGGATCATGATTCAAATCTTAAGGCAATCTTATATGAAGCTGACAAGATTTCAAGACCTTGCTATAGCTGCAATGCAAAGGCTGAATGTAAGAGATTTGCAAATGGTCAGAAATTCAATTTAAAATATTAAATTTTTTAAATTTCTATAAAGAATATTGGATAAATAGAAAAACCCAGGAAATCAATAGATTTCCTGGGTTTGTTTTAGTATTTAATAAATTTAGATCCGTCTACATTACATATGAAACATTTTTCAGGTATGCTAGTTTCTATGTTTCCACATACAGGACATAGATAGTAGAATATTTCTTCAGTGCTATCTATATTTGCTAAAGCTTCAGTATAAAGCTTAGCATGAACTCTTTCAGCTTCCATAGCACCATGGAATCCTATTTCTGCAGCTTTGTTTCCTTCTTCTTTAGCAAGTTCAAAATATGGTGGGTACATTGTTTCAAACTCAAATGTTTCACCATTTATTGCATCTTGAAGATTTTCAGCTGTAGAAAGTATTTTTCCAGCATTTTTTAGGTGATTTGCTGCATGAATAGCTTCTGCATCTGAAGCTGCTCTAAATAATTTTGCTGCGTTTAATTTTCCTTCTTGCTCAGCCTTCTTAGCATAGGATAAGTATTTTCTGTTTGCTTGTGATTCTCCAGCAAATGCATCAAGTAGGTTTTTGATTAGTTGTTCTGACATTTAATCTCCTCCATATTTTATTAATTTTTATTTTCTAGACATGCTGGGCATAAGCCTAGTAAATTAATATCTTTTTTATGAATCTCAAAGTCATTTAGACCTTCTGATTCAACAGAGTCCATGTTAATGTGGAAATCAAATATATTTCCGCAGGACTCACATTTAAAATGACCATGGTTATCATTAACCATATCATATTTAGTTTCATTATCTCCTATGGTCAATGCATTTACAAGGCCTGCTTCTACTAATACATTAAGAGTATTATAAATGGTGGTCTTAGAAAGGGTTGGAATCTCCTTATGAAGGTCTGTATAAATCTGATCCACTGTAGGATGAACCCTGTTATTATTCATGTATTCTAAAACCTTAAGTCTTTGATGTGAAAGACGAATGTTCTTGTTTTTTAGATCTATAACTAAATCTTCATAGTTAGCTTTCATATTTTTCATCCTTTCAGAAAGCAGAACAATTACTAATTTGTAATCATTACAATTTAATTATATATACAATTGAGCCATAAGTCAATAGCTTTTATGATTTTCCTAAATATTATTTGCTTTGGCTCAATAGATAATTCTTAAATAATATAGTATAATTAGTATAGTAACGAGGAGGTAGGATGTGGAAGAAAAACGATTTGCGGTTTTGATAGATGCTGATAACGTTTCTGCAAAATATATAAAATACATATTCGATGAAATAGCAAATTATGGAGTGGCTACATATAAGAGGATTTACGGAGATTGGACCAAACCAAATGTAGCAACCTGGAAAGATGTATTGTTGGAGAATTCTGTAACCCCAGTACAACAATATAGCTATACTATAGGGAAAAATGCTACGGATTCAGCTATGATAATAGATGCAATGGATATTCTTTATTCAGGCTATGTAGAGGGATACTGTATAGTATCTAGTGATAGTGACTTTACGAAGCTAGCCTCTAGACTAAGAGAATCAGGTATGTTGGTAGTAGGAATGGGGGAGAGAAAAACTCCTAAACCATTTATTTCGGCGTGTAATCATTTTAAATACCTAGATGTTTTGGCTAATACTGCAGTTGCTACTATTGAAGAGAATATAGAAACTAAAGGCCCAGATAAAAATAATATGTCACTAAATGATAAACAAACGACCCATACTTCAAATGGCGATACTGAAAAGAGTATGACCGATATTGAAGTAATAAAAATTACTCTAATAAAGATGCTAAACGAAGTTGATTCAGAAGATCAAAAGATGAACCTAAGTGAGATAGGAAATAAGCTGGCAAAAAGGTATCCTGATTTTGATGTAAGAAATTATGGTGACACTAAGCTTTCAAAATTCCTCAAGAAGTTCGATTTTCTTGAGATAATGCCTGATGAAAAGGGTGGGACAGCTATGTGGGTATCAATGAAACAGGAAAAGACTACAACCAGGGATAATGTTAGACCTATTAAGAAGAGAAAATATAAGAAAAAGTATAATCCTAATAAAAGCAATGTATAATTATTAAGCACCTATGATTTATTTCATAGGTGCTTTAGATTATTCTCGATTTAAGTATGAATACTTTTTATCCAGAGGTTCTATCGATTTAATGATACTGCTTCCAAGACAAACTTCATCTTTATATAATACTGCAGCCTGACCTGGTGTAACTGCCTTAACTGGGTTGTCAAATAAGATATGAAGATTACCATCGTCTAATTTATGAACTGTAACAGGGATGTCTTGCTGTCTATATCTAAATTTAGCTGTACACTTAAGTGGGAATTGGGGTTCTTCATCCAATATCCAGGTAGGTTGTTCACCTACTAGGGATTTAGAGAAGAGTGCAGGATGGTTTTCCCCTTGTGCTACATATACTATATTCTTCTTTAAATTTTTTCCTACAACAAACCAAGGTTCTCCAGTACCCACTCCGCCAATACCAATACCTTTTCTCTGTCCTAAGGTATAGTGAATAAGTCCTGTATGTTTTCCAACCTTATTTCCATTTACATCTATAAAGTCACCTTCTGTAGCTAAGAGATATTGGTCTAAGAATTTATCAAAATCCCTTTCACCAATAAAACAGATACCTGTAGAATCCTTCTTCTTGGCGGTGTATAACTTGTGTTCCTCTGCCAATTCTCTAACCTTAGATTTTTCTAGATGCCCAATAGGAAACAATGTCTTTGATAAGGCCTTTTGTCCAATTCTAGATAAGAAGTAGCTCTGATCCTTGTTATTGTCCTTTCCTCGTAAAAGATAGAATTTACCATCTCTTTCCTCTACTTGAGCATAATGTCCCATTGCTATATAGTCACCTTCTAGCTTCATAGCATAATCTAGAAAAGCATTGAATTTAATTTCTTGATTACACATAATATCTGGATTAGGTGTTCTTCCATTCTTGTATTCGTTTAGGAAATAGGTAAATACCCTGTCCCAATATTCTTTTTCAAAATTTATAGTATAAAATGGTATTCCAAGCTGAACCGCTACATCCCTTGCGTCATCTGAGTCCTGTGTAGCAGTACATACGCCATCTTCGTCCTTCTCGTCCCAGTTTTTCATAAATAAGCCTATAACTTCATAACCTGCTTCTTTAAGTAACAAAGCTGAAACCGATGAATCAACTCCGCCGCTCATGCCAAGTATTACTCGCTTTCCCATAATTTCACCCTTCTATATTTATTCCTTGATATCTTATCATATTTTATCCAAAAAACAAATAATATTCCTTGAGTGTTTCCAGTTCTTAAGACGGCTTTTATATTGACAAGCTATGTATTATAATGGTATCATATATGAAATTAAAACTTTACACAAATCCTCATCCTTAGGGTGAGGTAGAGGCGCGAACACTAAGAGTAGGTATATTGAGGCCGGAAGCCAGAGACATATAGTAAAAGGAGCGTTCGCCGAAGCTTCAGGAACCAAAACCTGTTGCTGGGTCTATATCGAACAGATATAGGACTGTCATCATAGTAATGCTCGGTATTATGATGTTGTGCTATCTCACAAAGAGCAATAAGGTGAGGGGATGTATTTATTGGCATCAATATACACCTACATAACCTGTAAGGTGTTTTTTAGTTTTTTACGATAATAACAAGGTGAAGATATCGCTTACCTTGTTTTGGTAGTATGAAAGAATTGCTATACAATTTCTTTCGATACCTAAAATTAAATTAAGGAGAGATTAATATGAAAAGAAGAATATCAATTTTTTTAGTCCTTGCAATCATGATAAGCATGTTAGCTGGATGTGCTTCCAGTAAAACCCCGGCAGAGACTCCAGCAGAAACCCCTGCTGCTGAAGAAAAGGGAACTTTCAAAGTTGGTCTTGAAGCAGGTTACCCACCTTTCAACTGGACTCAAGCAGATGATTCAAATGGTGGAGTTAAAATCGAAGGAAATGCAGAATATGCTGGCGGTTATGACGTTGAAATCGCTAAGAGAATAGCAGAAGGATTAGGAAAAGAGCTAGTGATAGTTAAGACTGAATGGGATGGACTTCTTCCAGCCCTAACATCAGGAACTATAGATGCTATTATAGCAGGTATGTCACCAACAGCTGAAAGAGCAAAGAATATAGATTTCTCAGACAACTATTATAAGTCTGATCTTGTAATGGTAGTTCAAAATGGTGGTCCATACAGCAATGCAAAGAGCATACAAGACTTTAAGGGAGCAAAGGTTACTGCACAGCTTAATACATTCCACTATTCTGTAATAGACCAAATAGAGGGAGTAAATAAAGAAACTGCAATGTCTGATTTCCCAGCAATGAGAGCTGCTCTTCAGTCAGGAATAATTGATGGATATGTATCTGAGCGTCCTGAGGGTGTAAGTGCATCATCAGCAAATACTAACTTTACATTTGTTGAGTTTGAAGATGGATTCCAAACTTCAGATGATGATACAGCTATTGCAGTAGGACTTAAAAAAGGTAGTGAATTAACTGAAAAGATAAATGAAATTTTGTCTGGAATTTCAGAAGAAGAGCGTCAACAAATCATGGATGATGCAATTATGAATCAACCTGCATCAAATTAACTAAAATGGCATTTAACGAGGTGAAATTCTTCACCTCGTTTCAGTGGTGTGATGAAATTGTTATGCAATTTCTGACCTTACTTATAAACTGGCTATATCTATATAGTCAGTTTTAGCATGTTATTAAGGAGGAAAAAATGAGCCTAGATTCTATTATAAAGGTTGCCGTAGATAATTGGCCAATGTTCTTGCGTGGTGCAGGAATGACCCTTTTAATTTCCATAGTTGGGACTATTATAGGACTCGTTATAGGATTATTAGTAGGAGTTATTAGAACAATACCAATTCCTGATAAAGGCGGTAAGAAAGTTTTACTAAACATTGCAAACAAATTACTATCAATTTATATCGAGTTCTTCCGTGGTACACCTATGATAGTTCAGTCTATGGTAATATATTATGGAACTGCTCAAGCATTTGGGGTGCAGTTAAACAGAATTGGTGCGGCAATATTTATAGTATCCATAAATACGGGGGCATATATGTCTGAAATCGTAAGAGGCGGAATTATCTCGATTGATAAAGGTCAGTTCGAAGCAGCACATGCAGTAGGTATGAATCATGTTCAGACTATGATGAATGTAATACTTCCTCAAGTTATACGAAATATACTTCCTGCTACAGGAAATGAATTTGTAATCAATATCAAGGATACATCAGTACTAAACGTAATATCAGTTACTGAACTATTCTTCCAAACAAAATCCATTGCTGGAGCAACTTTTAGCTTCTTTGAGCCATATTTTATTGCAAGTATTATATATCTTATTATGACATACACAATTACGAGGATTTTAAGAGCAGCTGAGAAAAGAATTGAAGGGCCTGCAAACTATATAATGGCTGGAAATCAAATGCAGGTAGAAAGACCTGAAGATATTGAAAGAAAAATACAAAATACAGATAAGAGATTTTAGAGGTGGAGAAAATGGAAAAAGTAATAGAGGTACAACATCTTAGCAAATCTTTTGGAAGTCACCAGGTTCTAAAGGATATAGACTTTTCTGTAAACAAGGGAGAGGTTGTATCAATTATTGGTTCATCAGGTTCTGGTAAGTCTACTCTGCTTCGATGTATAAATCTTTTAGAAAAGCCATCAAGTGGTCAAATAATATATAATGGAGAAAATATCCTTGATGACCGTCATGATATTTATGCATATAGAACAAAGCTAGGTATGGTATTTCAACAGTTCAATCTATTCGACAACCATGATGTTATGAATAACTGTACTGTAGGTCAGATAAAGGTATTAAAGAGGAGCAAGGAAGAAGCTGAAAAGGTAGCTTTAAAATATTTAAAAAACGTTGGTATGGAAAATTATATACATGCAAAGCCAAAACAGCTTTCAGGAGGACAGAAGCAACGTGTAGCCATAGCTAGAGCCTTATCTATGGAGCCTGATGTGATGCTATTTGATGAGCCAACATCAGCATTGGACCCTGAAATGGTTGGAGAGGTTTTAAAGGTAATGAAGGATCTTGCAGAAACTGGGCTTACAATGCTTATAGTAACTCATGAGATGGGCTTTGCAAAGGATGTATCTGATAGAGTGGTATTTATGGATCAAGGTGTAATAGCGGAGCAGGGACATCCTGACCAAATATTCAATAATCCTACGCAAGAAAGAACTAGAGAGTTTCTAAAGAGAATTTTGCAACAAGATTAAAAATCACTTGACAATTATAATTGGGTAGAGTAATATTATAAAAAATAGTAATAAACCTTTGATAAAGATTAGTAAGCATTTTAATTGTATCTAAGAGAGTCGCAGGTGGTGGGATTGCGATATATAAACTTTGCTGAATGGACTTTTGAGGGCAGCCCGAAATGAAAAAAGTAGGAGCTGACGGGAGACGCACTCGTTAAAATAGCGACGCATATGTTAGTATGTTAGATGAGTGGATCTTAGGATCAAACTGGGTGGTACCGCGAAATGATAATTCGTCCCGGGTGTTTGCAATTAATGCAAATACCCGGGATTTTTTATGACCTAACCCAGCAAACGGTAGTGAGCTGTAGGTAGGTCAGATGCAGTCAAGCCAAATCC